>NZ_SEIY01000022.1:0-61074 GCF_004634455.1 Bacillus sp. 007/AIA-02/001 | reverse complement strand
AAGATTCCAAGAAAAACTTCACGGCCTTTCCCCGATAGAATATCGGGAAAAGGCCGTGGCATAATACTCTTTTTATTACTGTCTACTTGACAGGGAGATGACCAGGTCTTCGTTACATTCTATTTCATTTTATAATCATCACCGGACATTTCACTCGTTTTGCTATTTTATGACTTACACTTCCAAGCACCATTTCTTGCAGTGTATTGAGCCCTCTACTTCCAGCAATGACAAGATCTATATCTCCTGTATTTACATATTGAACAATTGTATCTCCAGGATCACCATGTAATATCGTAATTGTATAAGAAATGTTCTCTTTCTTTAATAAACCTTCAATCTCTTTTAATTTATCTTTTCGACTAGCCGATATTGTTTCTAAATCTGTTTGACCTTGTATAATATCTGATTTTGCCGTTCTATTATCTACTACGTACACAACTTCAACATTTGTTTCTTCGCTACATTTCGCAATATATGTTGCATGCTCTGCTGCTCGAAGTGCATGTTCAGAACCGTCACATGCTAATATAATTTGTTTGTACATATGCTGAATCCCCTTTTCGTTATCCTACTCGTATTATATAATAAAGCCCCCTAAAAAGGAGGCTTTTAACTAGCAATTCTTTTATTATAAGTCGCTAAATTTGCAACAAGTTTTGAACTACGTTCATTTAATCCTGTTATAGTTACTTTCACACCACTTTGTTCATACTTCATGATAACTTTATCAATTGATGCCACTGCTGAATCATCCCATACGTGCGCATGAGTAAAATTCATTTCAATTCCTTTTACATCTTCTTTAAATGAAAAATTATTTATGAAATCGGCTGTAGCTACAAAGAAAAGTTGACCGTGAATTTCGTATATTTTCTTATTTTCAATATATAAATGTTTCACGTGAATCTTTGCCATATTGAATGCAAATAACACCGCACTAATTACTGTTCCGATAATTACACCTAATGCTAAATTATGTGTAATTAGGACAATCACAACTGTTACAATCATAACAAATGCGTTTCCTTTTGGTACTTTATGAATTGTTGTTACAGAGTTCCAATCAAACGTTCCGATTGAAACCATGATCTTTAACAAGCGTTACCATTAATAATGCCATTGCACCTGTTGCAGCTGAAATCATCCCAGTTCTTCCGCCAACAAATGAAATGGTAACTGCAATACAAAAGGCTGCGTATAGTCCAACTGTTGGATCCACGCCTGCAATAACAGAGAAGGCTATCGCTTCAGGGATTAATGCTAAAGCAACGACAATTCCTGATAACACGTCCCCTCTCACATTAGAAAACCAATCATTTTTTATCGTTTGAAACAAAATACCACTCCTCTACTCCTTTATCATTTGATTTTCTCCATAAGAAAATCTAGCCGACTGCACGAAGGCTATTATATAACGAGTAGAAGATTTTTTACTATGTAAAAGTTTCCTAAAGAAAAAGACGCTATATCAGTAGCGTCTTTACTCATTTTATTAATGTCCACCGTGTCCTTGACCACTTTCCTGAACAATTTCTAACCTCTCATCTAGTATTCCTTGTGTTTCAAATGAAATATCACTCGTACTTCCTAATAAGAAACCGTGATTATATGGTCCAAGTGTTGGATCATCTTTAAACTTCGGCTGAATGCTTGCAAGGAAGTCATACACTGGTTGTGAAGCTTTACCTTCTTCTAATAATACAACAGGTGCATGTTTACCCATATGTGAAAAAGGTGCCCCAGCAACTGCTAAATCTGGTGTTTTACTTGAAACAAATGATAAACCGTGACCAGGTTTTGTGAATCCCCAGCCAAATTTTGTTTTTTCATCTTTAAATTTAGCGAACGCAATCGAGTTTTCTGTAGGGGTCTCTCCACTAATACGCGTTACTTTCCCGTATTTGCTTAGCTCTTTTTCTACTTCTTTTGAAACAATTTTTTCTGGCCCTAATACATATATATTTGCTTTATCTTTTCTCATTTTTAATGCCTCTATTGTCGCTTCTGGCACTTTATTCTTTTCTGTATAGAGTAGTGGTTCCGGCATATGAGAAATCCAATTTACAGCGGGGGTTGTATATAAACGTCCTTCTTCTGCAGACGAACCGATAATAACACTATTTGGATAGCTTCCTGTTATATCGGCATACTCCTTATCAACATCCTTCGCAAATATAGCTGGGTCCGTTTCTTTTATTTGTTTTACTTTATAACCTTTTAATTGTTCAAGCGCGCTAGTACCTACATCTCCCATCACCATAATTTGTGTTCCATCTTTCGTTCCGATTGGATTTAATCGTTTTATTTCTTTTAACGTCATTTCCGGTATCTTTTCTTTTTCTATAAATAAAATCGGCCCGTTATTCGGATGATGAATAAGATCTGCACTCGCAATACCTAATTGCCACTCGCTTGCTGGTACTAAAATAACAGCACCTGGCTGGTTCTCCTTATGAGTTGCTGGCCATATCGTTTGCGAAGTTAATACTGCCATTTGCAAAGGGTCATTTGTGTTTAATCTCGTTACATTTTTTAAACTTGTCGTTAATAAATCATTAGATGCACCTTCGTTCATTTCTTTTGGCGCCGTTACCTCCTGATTCATTTTCATTTCCTTTTGCACTGTTTTCTTCTCTTTTATAGATTCATGGTTTTTATGGTCTGTATTCGTTTGTCCGCATGCAGCAAGACCAACTGCTGTAATTATTGTTATCCCAAAAATTCGGGTCATTTTTTTCACTATACCGCCTCCGTATTAATCATTTTTGAGCCAATATGATTACCTAAAATGTAATTTCAACTCCACAATAACAAGCAATTCTGAAGAAATTATGCAGACGCATCATAATCTGCACCATTTCTTCATGATTTTGCATTACACTTTAAGTAACGATTATAAATATGGAGGGCTCTCTATGATTGATATACTGCTCGTAGACGATGAACCGAGAATGCTTGAATTATTAACGCTTTATCTTACACCAATTGGATATAACTGCGTATGTGCGACTTCAGGAGAAGAAGCTATTTTACATATAGAAAATCGAAACTTTAAATTTGTTTTACTCGATATTATGATGCCAAAGATGGACGGATGGGAAACGTGCAAAAAAATCCGATCTTTTAGTAACATTCCTATTATTATGGTTACAGCTCGTGATCAAACAGTAGATGTCGTTCAAGGATTAAAAATTGGAGCCGATGATTACGTAACGAAACCTTTCCATGAAGAAGAACTTTTCGCAAGAATTGAAGCCGTTTTAAGACGTACAAATGAACATAAACAAATCCAATATCACGGTATTGTATGGGATGAAACAAAACACTTCGTTTCTGTCCATAATGAAGAGCTCCTTCTCACACCAATTGAATTTTCTTTACTCGGATTATTTTTACGTCATGTGAACTACGTATTAAGCCGCGATCAGCTCATTGAACGAATTTGGGGATTAAATACAAATACAGAAGATCGAACAGTCGATTCGCATATTCGTAATTTACGTGATAAATTGCGAAAAGCAAATTTCCCTATTGATCATCATTTAAAAACCGTGTATGGAGTAGGTTATCGATGGATTGATACTGAACAGTAAGGGGTAAAACGATGAAACGAATTTCAATTCAATTCGGATTTTATTTTTTAATTGTTACACTTTTAATTGAAAGTGTTCTATTTGTATTGCTCTATTATAGTCTCGTAAACACTAGAGTAAATGAAGAAATGACAGCTTTATTAAAACGTGGAAACAGTCATCGTGATGTACTTGAAAAATATTATGATAAGCAAACAATCTCTCACGTAGCATTAATGGAATCTGAAGCTGAAACAACTGTCGTTATTACAAATACAAATAAAGAAGTGCTAGCTAAATCTAACGAAATAAACACGACTATAAAAAATCACATTAGTAGCATGCAGACTCGAACAGACCATAACGGAGCGATTATAGAAAATCACTGGAAAACATCTAATTATATATGTACAGTTAGTCCTATCATAGTAGCTGGAAAACATGAAGGGTATGTGTATATGTTTCTTGGAACAGAATCAATTGAAGAGCTGGTTAATGGGTTAACGAAACAATTCATTATTGCCGGTATCATCACATTTCTACTCACAGTCATCACCATTTTTCTATTATCTCGATTATTAACAAAACCATTGTTACACATGAAACATGCCACTGAAAAAATGAGTAAAGGTGATTTGTCCGTTTCATTAACAACTACTCGAAATGATGAAATTGGTGAACTAGCATCATCTATTCAAACGCTCGCAAATGATTTACATTATATGAAAACAGAGCGAAGTGAATTTCTAGCAAGTGTTGCTCACGAATTACGAACACCGTTAACATACGTAAGAGGTTATGCTGACATTGCTTCAAAAGAAAGCACCCCTTCTGAACAACGTATGCGATATTTATCAATTATAAAAGATGAGTCTGATTACATTACAAACTTAGTTCAAGATTTATTTTCACTTGCACAAATGGAACAACATAACTTTTCTATTCAAGTAAAGGAAGTACATTTACACACATTCCTAACTCGCATAGCCGAAAAAGTAAATGCCATGTATAAAGAAAGATGCATTAAAGTTTCTTTCTCTTGTCCTCCTACACTGCTAGTAAACTTAGATGAACAGCGATTTGAACAAGTTATAGTAAACATTTTAAATAACGCTTATAGACATTCAAAAGAACATTCTCATATAAACATTTCTATCACAGAAGAACATAAACGTATCTCCATTACAATTGAAGATGAAGGCGAAGGTATTCCACCTGAAGACCTCCCTCACATTTTTGACCGCTTTTACCGTGTAGATAAAGCAAGAACACGATCTACAGGCGGAACTGGTTTAGGGCTATCTATCGTAAAAGAAATTGTAGAACTACACGACGGAAATATTACTGTAACGAGCGAAGTCGATTACGGGTCTTGCTTTATCATTTCATTGCCATCTATAAAGAAACACGACTACCATCAGTAGTCGTGTTTCTTTATCATTTTACTTTATAATATAAATTTACAAATTGCCCAAAACGTTTCGTATCCGTTAAAGTTAAATTAATTTCCGGATTCTTATCTTGAAATAACGGAACTCCAGAACCTAATATGTGAGGGGTAATCGTGACAACATATTCATCAATTAGATTATTCTTAAAGAATTCTCTCAGTAGATTCCCTCCACCGACCATCCATATTTTAGATCCTTCTTGCGATTTTAACCTTTTTGTAAACTCTACTACATCTTCATTTACAAACTCCACGTTTCCGTTTGAACCTTTTTCCGAATTAGAAAAAACATAACATTTTTTATCTAAGTACGGGAATGTTTCTGTATGCTCTACTACATAATTGTACGTTCTTTTTCCCATAATTATTGTATCAATCGTTTCGTACATTTCTGTATAACCGTTATCTCCCTCTCCTTCCGTTTCCATTAACCACTGTAAATCATCATTTTCTTTCGCAATATATCCATCTAAGCTCGCCGCAATAAATAAAACTATTTCACGTGACATATCTTTTCCTCCTTGCATCTCATCTTGATAACATATGATGTAAACAATATACTAACAATAAAACACGACAATTTATGTCATGTTTAAAAAGAAAAAAGGTGATACATTTGTCAAAAGCTAAACGCTTATTAGATATTCTTATATTTGCTTCTGCGAAAAAGGCATTTACTGCTCAAGAAATAGCCGATGAATTTAATATTTCCGTTCGTACTGTCCATAGATACATTTTAGATTTAAGTGATATGGGATTACCCATTTACGCTGAACAAGGTCGCAACGGAGGATATAAAGTATTAACGAATAGAGTAATTCCGCCTATTTTATTTACCGAAGAAGAAGCAGTTTCCATCTTTTTTGCCTTTCAATCTTTAAGCTACTACAGAGACTTACCTTTTAACACAGAAATAAATTCCGTTACACATAAACTATATAGCTCCCTACAACATGATGCGAAAGCGAAAGTTGACAAAATACGTTCTTATATCGCCTTTTGGAATCCGAAGAGAACAATTGATACACCACTTTTAAACGAAGTGTTAACAGCGGCTATTGAAAATAAAAATTTACACTTTCAATACGAATCTAAAACGGGGATAAAAACAAAACATGTTCATCCTATCGGTGTATATGCTCATGACGGGCTATGGTACTTACCGTCCTATGACTATGACAGGAAAAAAGTATTACTGTATCGCATCGATCGTATTCTTTCTATATTATCAACGAAAGAAAATGAGGATACATTCATGAATTTAGAAGAGTGGTTTTCCTCTAACTCTAACGTAGTACACATCCCTACTCAGTTACATGTTTTACTGACACCAGAAGGCGTACGCCAATGTAAAAGCGTCCCTTATCTTGAGGAATTCGTTATAGTAAACGAGGATGGGACAGGATATATAAATTCAACAATTGATAAAGGAGAAATCAATTTTATTACCCCTTTATTTTATAGACTCGGAAAAGATGCAAAAGTTTTAGAACCGACAGAATTGATAGATGGTTTACGTATGCGTGCGAAAGAAGTTTTACATATGTATGAAGACGAAAAAAGCTGCTAAATATAAGCAGCTTCTTTGTCCTGTTGTTCCTATTGTTTTATTATTGACGAATATCAAACCACCAACGATTTTTCGAATTCATATTTTCAGTGTCACCAATCCCTCTGTAATTGAAAGCATCCAAAAAGATTGAATCTAATTTATCTTCATCTACAAAATAACCTAAATTAACTTTTACCGTTTCTCCTGGTGTGATACTGCCAATATTGTAAAAGCTTTTTCCATCTCCATGAGGCTCTAAATAATCAACTTCGCCTGTCATAATATTTTTTTCTGCGATTCCATCTTTCCCAGCATACTGCCATGCATTTCCTTTATCTTCAAGAACTTTTATAGATGGAGTCATATAGATTTCTTCTGTCGCCTGTTTACCTATATTTTTCACTGTTGTTGTCAGGTAGACAAATTTAGGATGAATTAATTTTGATTCTACTAATTGATCAATTGAATCTTTACCATTTCCAATTTTATATTTATCTCTTCTATATGGTATCAATTGTCCAGCTTGATCCAAAGCTTGATTCCTGCTTAGTATTCCTAAGCCCATTTCATTAAAGTTCTCTTGTTTAAAATCTTTGATTGAATCAAAGGCTTCAACTTTTTCTATCACATATTCAATTTGACTGTTATCCATAGATATCGTTACTGGAACCTTTTGCCCTATATGAAATAGTCGTTTGCTATCCTTCTTCAAAGGAATTACCTTAGTTGTTTTACTTTCTTGGCTAAAATACTTTTTATCATAATCGCTTATATATGATGACTTTTCTTTTGACGTGGGCTCAAGTGAAATGCTCCCTAGCACATCTATCATTTGTTCTTCGTTTATATCATTTCCAATATAACTTTGTAACATAATTCCTTCTTCCTCAAAATAGAGAAAAATTACTCTATTAAACATTAAATCTTTATTACCATTTTCTCTATGGACAATTACTGCCTTCTTACCATTTATCTCTTTTTCTTCATAATTTTTCGAGTACAGAGTTGGAAAATCTGAATTCCCTCCTACTCTCCAAAGAACGAATGAAAATCCACCCATTGCGTAGTTATCTTTAAAGGAATATTTCATAGCAGAGTCATCAATTGCTTCCATATTTTCTGGTAATTTATCGATTTTCAGCCTATACCACTTATCAGCCTTTTTCGAGTCCTTATTTGTCACTGAAATATTTACTTCATAATTTTGTTTTTGAACAATCATATTATAGACCTTTACTGCTCCAAAAACGGTTGTCGGCATGCCGATCAATAAGCAAGCAGCAGCGATTAACATACGATGTCTTTTACGCTTTTTCAGCGGTTGTCCATTTTGCGGCTTCATTTCCTCCATAAACAATTTCTTTTTGCGCGTATATGTATGTGAAAATTCATGTTGTTCTTCAAGTTTATCAAAATCATCTAAAGCAATTTTTTCAGCAAGTTCATATATTTCTTTGGAGTTCTTTGAATTCGTCATGTTGTATACCTCCTATCATATTTTGGACTCGTTTTCGAGCGCGTTCAAACTGCTTGCGGACATTTGCCTCGGTTATCCCCATGACACTTGAAATTTCTTGATACGTTAAGTTATAGAAGACTTTGTACTTAAACACCTGTCTATTAGATTCGTTTAACTCTTTTAGCAATGCATCAATTTGAACCTCAGACATTTTACGTTTTTCCCACTCTTCAATATTTTCATCTACTGCTTCTACAGATTCTCTTTCATATTCTTCT
Source organism: Bacillus sp. 007/AIA-02/001 (assembly GCF_004634455.1). NCBI lineage: Bacteria > Bacillati > Bacillota > Bacilli > Caryophanales > Bacillaceae > Bacillus > Bacillus sp. 007/AIA-02/001. Next base: position 52,760 of record NZ_SEIY01000022.1, on the reverse strand, counting down.
AAAAATGTTTCATGTCGTTTGTTTTTCCGGTAACTATCAATCGCCTTGTTTTTCGCGACCCTCAAAATGTAGCGTTTAAGCTCTTGAGTAGCCAAGCTATGGAGCTTTTCCAAGTTCTTATAAAGAGTAATAAACGTCTCTTGAACCGCATCTTCAGCCTGTTGAATATTATTTAAAATAGAATACGCTACATAATAAATCTTTTGTTCATACAACTCATATAGCTCTTCCATCTTTTCATAATCGTTGTTTGTAACTTTCATATAATTCCTCCTCTCACTCTATATAACGAATAAGCGCTATACTTTGTGACACTGCAAAATCTTTTTATGTATAAAATTTAATAATAGAATAAACAAAAGCCCAATTTCTCTATTTTAACTGAGAAATTGGGCTTTTTAATATTAGAATTTTCCTGACCGCTACGCCTTTTCAGTAAGCAGCATATGCTCTATCGCTTCTTTTAACAAATTCTTTGTCTCTTCCAAGTTATGATTCTTCTTTTCTCCCGGTTGTACCATATAAAACTCAGCAAACGAACGCTCTTTATATCTTGGTACGACATGCATATGATAATGTGTTAACTCGTTAAATACTCCACCATTTTGACAAACTGTAACTCCGTCAGGTTTATATACTATCTTAATCGCTTTTGCAATAAGCTTAGAAGCATCCATAACGGATTTTGCTACAACATCATTTAATTCATCTACTTCTACAACATGTTGCTTTGGCACAATTAAAGTATGTCCTGGGTAGAAAGGCGCATGATCTAAAAAGCAAGTTACATAATCATCTTCATATATTATATATATAATTTCCTCTCCGCCTGCTAATTTACACCCTAAACATTCCATCATATTTCCCCCTTTATTAAAAACATAAAAACGTGAGAGCCGTATTCTCACGTTTTTATGTTTCATTTTATTAGTTCAATTGTTTCCGTAACCTTTATACTATCTTTTACAGATTGAACAATCGTACAATTTTTCACTGCAAGTTGCAGCGCCTTGTCCAGCTGCTCTTCTGTAATATTTTGCGCTTTAATTTTATAGTGCAAATGAACACTTTCAACTGGCTTCGATAACGCTTCACTTCTACCAATTTCAGTTTCGATTGTAAACGTATCGTATGGAATACGTTTCTTTTCTAAAATCGTTCGAAAGACAATTGCACTACACCCTGCGATAGAAGAAACGAGTAATTGTAACGGTGAATAACCGTTTTCTTTTCCAATCGCTAATTGACCATACGATAAATCTGCTTCTATATCATCGTGTTTGATTGTTAGTTTCATTTGTTTTTTCCATCTCCACTTTCATCGGTTTCTGCCGTTTCTTACTAATATAATAATATATATAGCAGAAAATGATAAATGGAATACCACAGTATAACGCCATTCTTTGTTCTGGAATAAACGCTAAACTAATAACAACGATACTATTTGTAATTAAAGCTAAAATTGGAACGATTGGGTATAGTGGTGTTCTATACTTTAAGTCCTCTAACTTTCCTCCGCCTTTTATATACTGACTTCTAAAGCGAAGTTGCGATAAAGCAATAATGATCCAACTTGAAACAGCTGATAAACCAGCTATAGATAATAAGTACATGTATACTGTATCTTCTGCAAGGAAGCTTGTTAATAAAGATAAAGCAGCTACAGCAATTGTTACAACTAACGCTGTAATTGGAATACCACGTTTATTTACTTTTTGGAAAGACTTTGGTGCCATTCCTTCATTTGCAAGTGACCATAGTATACGAGTTGCCGCATATAATCCTGAATTCGCTACAGATAGTAACGCTGTAATAATAACGAAATTCATAATATCAGCTGCATACGGAATACCGATTTTATCAAATACGACTACGAATGGACTTTCAATTACGCCAGCTTCTTTCCAAGAAATTAACCCTACTAAAATCGTCATTGTTAAAATGAAGAATAACATAATGCGCCATACTGTATTACGGATCGCGCGTGGAATTGTTTTTTCTGGATTTTCACTTTCTCCCGCTGCAATCCCGATTAACTCTGTTCCTTGGAACGAGAAGTTAACTGTAATCATCGTAAGTAATACGGCAGCTAGTCCATTCGGAAATAATCCACCATCGCTTACAAAGTTAGAGAAAAGAGGTGCTGCTTCTTTTCCGTCATATGATATAAACCCTAATAATGCACTACCACCAAGAACAACAAAGGCAAGAATGGTAACTACTTTAATACTAGAAAACCAAAATTCTAATTCAGCATAACTTTTTGCCGAAATTGCGTTTGAAGCATATAAAATAACACCGAATACAAGGCACCATACCCAAACATCAACATTTGGAAACCATCTTTTCATCATTAAACCTATTGACGTTAATTCTAGACCCACTGTTACTGCCCAGCCAAGCCAGTATAACCAGCCAATCATAAAGCCCGTTCCTGGTCCAATAAACTTCGTTGCATACTTTTGGAAAGAACCTGAAACTGGCATTGCTACCGTTAACTCTCCAAGACAAAGCATTGTTAAATACATAATAAATCCGCCTACTAAATATGAAAGGATGGCTCCCCCTGGTCCAGCCTGATTAATGGTGTAACCTGAACCTAAGAAGAAACCAGTTCCGATTACACCACCAAGTGCGATCATAAATAAATGTCTACTCTTCATCGTACGATGTAATTTCTCATTCGTTGGTTGCTGCATCTAAATCCTCCCCCTACCAATACCCCTATATCTTGTTAAAATTTTCTGATAATAAAAATATACACGAAAGCGATTACATTTTCTATATAAAATTAAAACTTTTCTGATAAAATAATATAAAAATCGAATTATTGCAAGATTTAGATTCTATTTAGAGGAAAATAAGGAGAAACAAGGAAAAAACCCTTACATATATTGTAAGAGTCAACGAAGTTCTAATCTTCTCGATAAAATTGATAAACTATAATTTACGATAAAGTACATACAAGCTACTAATATAAATGTTGGAATCATGTAATTCACATTTTGCCCGCTAATAATTTGAGCATTATGCATAAGCTCAGGGAGTGATATAACAACCGCTAGCGACGTATCCTTCAGCAATGAAATAAATTGACTGACAAGCGGCGGAACCATTCTCCTTAATGCTTGTGGCAAAATAATATGCCAAAGCGCTTGCACATAAGTTAATCCCGAAGATCTTGCGGCTTCAACCTGCCCTTTTTCAATAGACAATAAACCACTTCTAACAATTTCAGATATCATTGCTGCCTCAAATATTGTTAAAGCAACAATTGCAGCTGTTATAATTTCTAATTTCAAGCCTGCTTCTGGAAGTGCAAAATACGTGAAAAATATAATTAACAGTAGTGGTAAGTTTCGAATCACTTCAACTATAACTCCTAATATTTGTGAGACGACAGGTATTTTCGTGTAGCGCAATATACCGATTACACTTCCAATAATAAAACTAAGTACAATTGCTATGAGCGCTACCTCTAATGTTATAAGTAATCCTTTTAATAAAAATAGAATATGATCTCCTGTAATTGCTCCCTTGAAATCCATTTACACCGCCTCCTTTGCCAAGCGTTTTTCTAAATAACGCACTAGCATACTGAGCGGAATTGTTAATATTAAATAAAACATCCCGACAAATATATAAACATCAAACGTAACAAACGTCTTCGTTGAAATTAAATCTCCTTGATACATTAAATCAGCACCAGCAATAATTCCAAGTATTGAGGAGTTTTTAACTAAATTGAGAAACTGGTTTCCTAAAGGGGGAATTACAATTTTCACTGCTTGGGGTAAGACAACATAATACATCGCCTGCACATACGTTAGCCCTGAAGAGCGAGCAGCTTCCATCTGCCCTTTCGCAACTGATAAAATACCAGCGCGAATTACTTCTGCAATAAAAGCTGCCGTATATACCGTAAGCGTAACTGTTCCTGCTACAAAACCATTTAAAGTAATTCCTATTACAGGTAAAGCAAAATAGAATATAAATGCAATTAATACGAGTGGAATATTTCTTACAAACTCCACAAAAGCTGATCCTATCCAATTTAAAATACGAATAGGTGCAATACGCATTACTGCCAAAATTACTCCTAAAATAAAACTGCCTATCAATGCAATTACACTAGACATAACTGTATATTTAAATCCTTCTAAATACATATCAATGTTATTCGTTAATATAGAAAAATCAGGCACATATTCTCCCCTCTTTCTTTACAAGAAGAGGATGAGTACTCTCATCCTCTCACTTTTACTATCTACTTTTCTGGTTTTTGTCCAATCCATTTCTCATATAATTTGTCATACTCTCCGCTTGCTTTCATGTCTTTAATTAAAGTATTAATCTCTTTCGTTAAATCATCTGCCCCTTTTTGCACTGCAATTCCATACGGTTCATCTGTGAAAATTTTTCCTACTACTTCATAATTAGAATCTTGTTTTGCCATTCCGTAAAGGATCGCATTATCTGTCGTTAACACATCACCTTTACCTGCCTTTAACGCTGTAAATGCCTCACTATAATTTTCAAACTCTAATACAGTCGCTTCTGGTGACTTTTGACGAATGTTATTTGTAGATGTTGACCCTTTTACAGCTAATACTTTAACGCCTTGTTTTATATCATCGACACTCTTAATATTGCTTCCTTTTTTCACAAGTAACGATTGTCCTGCTTTAAAATATACATCTGAAAAATCCACTTCTTTTTTGCGTTCTTCCGTAATTGTCATTGTTGCAATAATTGCATCAATATCACCATTTTTCAGCATTGGAATACGTGTTTTAGACGTTACTTCTTTCAGCTCTAGCTTCTTTTCATCTCCAAGAATCTTTTTCGCAAGTGCCTTCGCGACATCAACATCGAATCCTTCTACCTGCCCTGTTGAAGGATTTTTTAATCCAAATAAATTCGTATCATTCTTCACCCCAACTACTAATTTCCCTCGTTTCTTAATTTGCTCAACAGCCCCGCCTTGCTTCGTATTTGTTTCCTTTGCCTCATCTTTCTTACTTCCGCAACCAGCAACAACAAGCACAAATAAACATGAAAATACGATTAAAGTAAATAATTTTTTCATTTTAAGCATGAAATTCCTCCTCTAATGATTTAGCACCCGACTTAAAAATAAACGAGCTCTTTCTTGTTCAGGGTTTGCAAAAAAGTGCGCCGGTGTTGTATCTTCAATAATTTGACCATCATCCATAAATAAGATCCTATCTGCTACCTCTCTAGCAAATCCCATTTCATGCGTGACAACGACCATTGTCATCCCTTCTTTAGCCAGTGCTTTCATAACATCAAGTACCTCTCCAATCATCTCTGGATCAAGAGCAGACGTAGGCTCATCGAATAGCATAATTTCCGGCTGCATTGCAAGTCCTCTAGCAATTGCCACCCGTTGCTGTTGTCCTCCGGATAATTGATGTGGATATACGTTAGCCTTCTCCGGGATTCCTACTTTCTCTAAATAAAACATTGCTGTTTTCTCTGCTTCTTCTTTGGAAACTTTATTTACTTTAATCGGTGCTAATGTAATATTTTGAAGAACCGTTTTATGTGGATATAAATAAAAATGTTGAAAGACCATCCCAATATTTCGCCGCAATTCATTCATGTCCGTTTTTTTATTGTGTACCTCTGTATTTTGTACAATTAATTCTCCATCTGTAATTGCCTCTAATTGATTTATACATCGAAGCAATGTACTTTTTCCTGATCCTGAAGGCCCGACAACTACTACCACTTCGCCTTTTTTCACTTGCACATTAATATTTTTCAAAACTTGAAAGTTACCATAATATTTATTTACATTACGAAATTCTATCAACATACTCCCCCTTCCCCTAACAATGCATGTACATTCTTTTTATATTCAAAAATAGTCCCAAAAATAACTTTTAGCTTCAATTTGTCCATAAAAAAAAGCAAAGAGTTTCCCCTTTGCTTCTTCATTTCTATTCTGTTAAGATACTTCTTCTTTCTTATCTTTCCCGTATTCATGCTCCCAAAAATCAGCATTTTTAATTCCTAATGGCCTTGGATCGAATACTGGATCTTTTCCTTCTTTTTTCTGTTTTTCATAATCCTTTAATGCGACTAATGCAGGTTTTTGTAATAGTAAAATCGCAATGATATTTACCCATGCCATAATTCCTACCCCAATGTCGCCTAAAGCCCAAGCCGTTGCTGCTGTTTTTATACATCCATAGAATACAGCTCCTAAAAATACAAACTTTAGTACCATAGACATCCAAGGACGGTCTTTATCACGATTTAAGTACGCAATATTCGTTTCTGCAATGTAGTAATACGCCATAATTGTTGTAAACGCGAAGAATAATAACGAGATTGCAACGAAACCGTTTCCAAATCCAGGGAAAACAGATTCTACCGCCGCCTGTGTATATCCTGGTCCTGGCTGAGCACCATTTAGTTTATTAACGATAAAGTTTTTTCCGCTTGCATCAAATACGTTATACATGCCTGTAATAATCATCATAAATGCTGTTGCTGAACAAACAAATAATGTATCAATGTAAACGGAAAATGCTTGCACTAAACCTTGCTTAGCTGGATGTGATACTTCGGCTGCTGCTGCTGCGTGTGGTCCAGTCCCTTGTCCTGCTTCATTGGAATAAATACCACGTTTTACCCCCCAAGAGATTGCTAAACCGATAATACCACCGAAAGCAGCTTCTAATGCAAATGCACTTCTTATAATTAACATAAATGCTTCTGGCAATTTTTCAATATTCATAGCAACAATGACGCAAGCTACTAAAATATAGCCTATTGCCATAAAAGGTACGACAACTTGCGCTACGTTAACAATTCGCTTTACTCCACCGAAAATGATAAGAGCTAATACGACAACTAATATAGCCCCTGATGCGGTAGTATTAATACCAAAAGCCGTTTCTAAACTTACAGCAATACTATTTGCTTGCACACCTGGTAGTAAAAGTCCTGTTGCAAGAATTGTCGCTGCAACGAATACTAAAGCATACCATTTAACTCCTAGACCTTTTTCGATGTAATAAGCAGGTCCACCACGAAACTGCCCTTGATGTTTCGTCTTATATATTTGCGCGAGTGTTGATTCTACATAAGCTGATCCTGCCCCTAAAAAGGCTACTGCCCACATCCAAAATACAGCTCCTGGTCCACCGAATGCAACCGCTGTTGCTACCCCAGCGATATTCCCTGTCCCAACACGTCCTGATAACGAAAGTGCTAACGCTTGGAATGAAGAAACACCAGCCTCTGATTTTTCTCCTTGAAATGTCAGCTTCACCATTTCTCCTACGTGCCTTACTTGTAAAAACTTCGTTCGAATAGAAAAATATAAACCTACTCCTAAACATAAATAAACAAGTGCTGGACTCCAAACAATATTATTTAACCAATTTACGAAAGTTTCCAACATTCCCCCTCCTTCTTTATAAAGAATATTCAGAATATATATAAAATTATAAGTGCATACCGAATCTAGGACAATATTATTTTAATAAAGTAAACATATTTTTGTATAAAAAAACAAAGTATATATTTGTTTTATATACTTTGTTTTGAACTAAATGTATTATATATTCACAATTGCTTCTCTTTTAATAATTCTTTCGTATAGCTCTTCTGATAATTTCAAGAAGTTATCAGGCATATCTTTCCCTTTAAACTTCTTCTGAAGCGTTCCATATAAACCTATATCACGTAAACGTAAAAATAGTGGCAACGATTCATACCAACTATCCGCCAGCCTGTGCTCATACTCATATCCTTTTCGTAACACTTGTAACTGTTTACGAGCAAAATCTGTCTTCTCTTCTGCTGTCCACGGTGTAAATAGAACAGAGTAATAAAGAACCATCGCTAAATCATGTATAAAGTAATTATAAGCTGCATCATCAAAATCAAAGATTGTTAACTCTTTACCATCATAATGAAAATTACCTGGATGAATATCCCCGTGCATAAGGCCGAACGTTTCTCTTTCAATTGAAAGAGCCTTTATCTCATCCATTAATACCGCAGCGATTTTTTTCACTTGATCATCTTCTAGTTCATTAACAATCCCACTCTCGTCTTCTTCCCACGTATCACGATAGTCTGTTTTAGGATATTCCATTGTAAGGCGATGCAGTTGCCCAATCGCTTTTCCCCATGCTTCAAAGAGAGGCTCGCCCCAATAAGGCGATTCCTCTCCTTTTACTTGCTCACCTTTTGCATATGTAAATAAGGAAGCGAAAAAGAAAGTTTCATCCTCTGCTCCAATTTCTTCTACAAGATTTTGAGACGTTGAATAAAGAGGTCCTGCTACCTTTGCCCCGTTCTCCGCAACATATCGTAAAAAATCTAGTTCGGCCTCTACCTCTTTTTTGGAGCGATGAGAAGAGTGAGTTAAACGCAATACGTAATCTTCGCCACGATCACCCTTTGCCTTAAAAATATAATTTTCAAAATCTCCAAGTGGCTTTTCTTCCACTGTTACATGAAACAAACTCGCTGCTCTTTTTAAAATCTCTTTCGTAAAAACACGTTCTACAGCTATTTCCATATGTATCCCTCCTATATATCTTCTTAATTCGACACAAATGTTAGAAGTACTGCTATGAAATTGAATAATGCACAAAAGACAATGTAACGTAACCTTCAATCCTCTTTTTTTAAAATAATTCAAGCATAAATTTCTCACAAACGACAAAAATTAACAGAAACAATTGCACTTTAAGAGAGGTGGAAATTATGACAGAGCAAAAAGAACAACAAGAGAGTAAAAACCAAAAGCATATGTTTCCATCACTTCCGGAGAACATTAATTACATTGAAAATAAACTTTCTCATTCTGATGATATAAAAAAATTAGATCTCCCTTTTCAAAACGGAAAAGGAGCAATCTTATATATCGAATCTTTAGCAGATCCAAATCTAATTCATCAGTTAGTCCTTGAGCCATTATTAACGCGATCAGATTTATCTTTAGATAAAGCTTTTTCTACGTTAAATATGAAAAAAGAAACAAATTTAAATTATGGGATACAACTTTTATTACAAGGTAAATCCTTATATTTTCATGAACACGTCGACAGTTTTTGTATTTTCGAAACAACCTTATCTTTAAAGAGAGATATAGCAGAGCCTGATAATGAAGGAGTTGTGCGCGGTCCACATACTGGTTTTGTAGAGGATCTAGCAACTAATTTAACCTCTATTCGTAAACTCATTAAGAGTCCAAATTTAGTTGTTAAGTATTTTACACTCGGTGAAGAAATGCACACGAAAGTGGCAATTACTTATATGCAAAATATAGCGAATGACGATTTAGTTATAGAAGTGAAAAGAAGATTGGAAACCATTAAAACGGATGCACTTATGCCACCAGGATACATACAAGAATTTATAGAGGATACGTCTTTCTCCCCATTTCCGCAGCAATTAAATACAGAGCGTCCAGATAGAACTGTTGCTAATTTAATGGAAGGGCGTGTTGCTATTTTATCTGATGGAGATCCAACAGCGCTCATCGTTCCTGTTACGTTATTTGCTTTCTATCAATCACCAGATGATTATAATAACCGTTGGATTGTCGGTTCTTTCGTCCGAATGATTCGCTTAGTAAGTTTTTTAATTGCCTTTCTCTTACCAGCTTTATATATTGCAACTGTTGCTTTTCATCCTGATGTGTTACCGCTCGAACTTGTGTATACGATTAAAGCTTCATTAGAGAAAGTACCGCTTCCTCCTATTTTTGAAGCTCTCTTAATGGAGTTAATTTTCGAGTTATTACGAGAAGCTGGTATTCGCTTGCCGAGCCGCGTTGGACAAACAATCGGTATTGTAGGTGGTTTAGTAATTGGGGATGCAATTGTAAAAGCTGGACTCGTTTCTTACACAATGATCATCGTTGTAGCTTTAACTGCAATCTCATCTTTTCTCGTTCCATCAAACGATATGAGTTCAGCAGTTCGGATTCTTCGTTTTCCATTAATGCTCCTTGCTGCCATATTCGGATATGTAGGAATATCATTCGGTCTCATTATAACTTTCGTTCACTTATGCCAGCTTCATTCATTTCATACACCATATCTTTCTCCTGTTGCCCCGATGCGGATTAAAGATATGAAAGATTCTTTCATAAGACTACCAATTTGGTCATTTTGGGAAAGACCACATGATCCAAAACCGAAAAAAATGCAGCGCCAACATGTAACGAGAGAGGATGAGGACGGTGACAAACACGCAAAGTAAAATTTCACTTGTTCAATTTACCTTTTTCGTTATTCAATGCCAAATTGGGGTCGGTATACTATCTCTACCTAACCGGCTTCATCCGATAGCAAAAGGTGGTGGTTGGATTTCTGCGCTCATCGCGGGGCTTGCCATTCAACTTATTATTTTACTTATGTGGCTTTTCTTAAAACGATTTCCTGATGCAGATATGTATAAAAGTGTTTGTATGCTATTTGGTAATAAGTTAGGAAAACTATTGGGCTTTTCTTATGTTTTTTATTTTACCCTTATCGGTATGACGGTTATGTTGAATGCTTGTAACGTCATTAAAGTATGGGTTTTACACGCAACTCCGTGGTCTGCAATTCTCATATTATGTACAGTAGCTTGTTGTTATGTAGCTTATAACACATTTAAAGTCATCGTACGATTTTATGTCATGGCCTCTATTCTCATTATTCCAATGGCTCTTTTAATTGCCCTAGGGCTTTCACGAGCTGATTTCTCTTATATTTTTCCTATTACAGAAGCCGGATGGTGGAATATAATTCAAGCATCCAAGGAAACAATTACAGCCATGTATGGTTTTGAAATTATTCTTATCGCTTTCCCAAAAGTAAATGGGAGTTCTATTGCAAAACTGAAGGCCATTTCTATCGCCAATGGATTTGTAACTCTTTTTTATACTTTTACCGTTTGGATTTGCTTTATCGTATTTAGTCCAAAGCAAATTGAGCTTATTCCAGAGCCAGTTGCTTACTTATTACGCTCCTTGCATATTGGAATTATAGATCGAACGGACCTAATCTTCATCCCAATTTGGATGATAACAGTTGTCGCTTCTATTGCTAGTTATTACTGCGCTGCTTCAATCGGAATTGGACATATATTCAACCTTGCTAATCATAAAAAGGCTGTTCCAATCGTTGGTATTATTGCTTTTAGTGTAGCCTTATTTATAGATACACCCGAAGAATTAAAAGTAATTTCAACTTTCACTGATAAGTTCACCTATATTTTCATCGTTGTTCTCCCTCTTTTATTTCTACTTTATTCAATAATAAGAAAGAAGAAAGGAGAACAGTATGTTCCCAAAAAGAGTTAAATTACTTTTAATATTATGTGCTAGTTCCCTCCTTTCTGGCTGTTGGGATCAAGAACCATTAAGGGAGGCAAGTTTAGCTTATAGCGTTGGAGCTGATATTACGGAAGAGAATAAACTCCAGCAAACAATCGAGCTCGTAAAAAGTTCAAGCGGAGAGCAATCTTCATTTGAGAATGAAATATATTCAGCAACCGGGCATAACATAATGGATACAGGCGATGCCCTAAAAAAAAATGTGACTGGGAATATTCGCTATTTTAAATATGGTGTTCAATTACTCGGAACCAAAATTCTAAAAAAGGGTATACTCCCCTATTTAGATGTCAGCTTTCGAGACCCAACAAACCCAACTGCTTTAGTAAAACTTATTGCAGTAGATGGTGAAACATCGGAGATACTCGAAAAAAAGAAAATAGGAAATTTACTAATTGGAGATTTTCTAAAGAAAAAAGTGAAAAGCTTAGAAGATATGAGTGTATTTCCAAAAGAAACTTTAGAAACAGCTGCTACAAAAATGTTAGATCCCGGTAAAGACTTTACCCTTCCTTCTATAAAAATAAAAGGAAAAGAAGTAGTTACAAACGGGTTAGCTTTATTTAACAATGATAAATTAACTGGGCATTTACCTTTGCAACAATCTGTTTTATTCGTGTTATTAACCGGAAAAATGGGAACAAGTGCCCGTATAACCCAAAAACTGACTAGTGATGAATCTGAGAAGACATCTGATTATTTAACAATGGAAATTAGTAATCGAAAATTAAAACGCGACTTAAAAATAACAACAGATAAAAAAGGAAATGTTTATGCTCACATTAAGCTCCAATTAAAAGTTATAGCACTTGAATCTCCAAGAGATAATATGTATACAATGGACGATAGAGAAAAACTAAATAAAGAACTTTCTAAACAACTCACGAAAGAAGCGAAAAAAATAACACGAAAACTACAAAAAGCAAATTGTGATGCTTTCGGTATTGGAAGACATCTTATCGCTTATCATCCTAACTTATGGAAGAAAAAAAATTGGAATAAAGATTATGCAAAAGTAAAATTCAAACCTGAAGTAGAAGTAAGCATTTTGTATAGTGGTGTCTTAAAATAAAAAGGTTGTATGCCGCTCGGGCATACAACCTTTTTATTTCGTATATCGATACACAATTGATTCATATGGTCTTAAGTTAAGTTTTGCAATATCCTTGCTGGCATCTTTATAATTCGACAGTAGTACTTCTTGTTTCATTCCATCTAACTGAACGTGCGCTGGTACTGAATACGTTATTTCTTCTCCATAGAAGTTATTTATAACAAGTAGTACTTCACTTTCTGTAGTACGAGTATATGCCCAAATTTTAGGATCATTTTTATCCAAAATAGCATATTCTCCTTCTGTAATTACATCATACGTTTTTCTAAGCTCTATTAACTTTTTATAATGATAAAATACGGACTCTTTATCTTCTAATGCCTTCTCTACGTTTATTTCTTTAAAATTTTCAGCCGCTGAAATCCAAGGTGTACTTGTTGTAAAACCACTGTTCATCTCTTCATTCCACTGCATCGGAGTGCGAGAGTTGTCACGAGATTTTTGCTTTAAAATCCCTATAATCTCTTCTTTTGATAGCCCTTCTTTTAGCTTTATATCGTATATATTTAACGATTCTACATCACGATATTGCTCGATGGACTCAAATTTAGGATTCGTCATACCGATTTCTTCCCCTTGATAAATATAAGGCGTTCCTTGCAGCATGTGCATGGCTGTCGCTAACATTTTTGCAGATTCGTTTCGGTACTTTCCATCATCACCAAAGCGTGACACGATGCGAGGCTGGTCATGATTACACCAAAATAACGCATTCCATCCTCCGCCCTTTTGCATTTCAATTTGCCAGTTAGACATAATCTCTTTTAATTTAATAAAATCAAACTCTGCTTTCGTCCACTTATCACCATTCGGATAATCTACTTTTAAATGATGGAAACTAAACGTCATGCTTAATTCATTACGCTCAGGATTAGAATATTTAATACAATTATCAATTGTCGTAGATGACATTTCTCCAACTGTAATGACATCTTTTCCTGCAAAAACATTTCGGTTCATCTCTTGTAAATATTCATGAACACGCGGGCCATCTGTATAATACTTGCGTCCATCACTTGTCGCAGTACTACCTTCATCGTTTAAAAAGCATTGGTCTTTTGAAATTAAGTTAATGACATCTAATCGGAATCCTGTTACCCCTTTATCCAGCCAAAAACGCATCATATCATATACTTCTTCACGAAGTTTTTCATTTTCCCAATTTAAATCAGCTTGTGTTTCATCAAATAAATGTAAATAATATTGCTCCGTCTTCTCATCATATTTCCAAGCAGATCCACCAAACTTAGACTGCCAATTATTTTTTTCATCACGCCAAATATAGTAATTACGATATGGACTATTTTTATCTTCCTTCGCTTCTTTAAACCACTTATGTTCAGTCGAACTATGATTTACAACAATATCCAGCATAATCTCAATGTTACGTACTTTCGCTTCTGCTAAAAGTTCTTCAAACTCTTCCATCGTTCCGTAAGATGGATCAATGCTGTAATAATCACTTACATCATATCCATTATCATTTTGTGGTGATTGGTATATCGGTGTTAACCAAATATAATCCACTCCGAGTTCTTTTAAATAATCTAGTTTCTCTGTAACCCCTTTTATATCACCGGTTTCTCTATTGTAATAACTATTAAAGCTCTTCGGATAAATTTGATAGACTACACTTTTATGCCAATCCTTCATGTTTAACTTCCTCCTACTTCTGTTTCACTCTTTTTGCAAATAACCATGTTAAAGTAAATGGGATTACAACTGCAATAATCATTCCGACAATAAACATTGGAATCGATTTCGGAATGATAGAAATAAATGCTGGCAATCCCCCAATTCCGATAGCAGGTGCTAATACACCATTTAATGTAATGAATATCGCTGCCACAGCAGACCCTATAATCGCTGCATAAAACGGGAACTTATTTCGTAAATTCACACCAAACATCGCTGGTTCTGTAATACCGAAGTATGCTGAAATGGCTGATGTTGATGCCATACTTTTATCATTTTGATTTTTAGAAATCCAGAACATCGCAAGTGCCGCACTACCTTGCGCAATATTAGAAAGAGCAATCATCGGCCAAATAAATGTACCGCCATGTTGTGCAATCAATTGTAAATCAATTGCAATAAACATATGATGCATACCTGTAATTACAAGTGGTGCATATAACGCTCCAAATAATACTGCTCCAACTACTGGTACTGTTTCATATACACCTACTAATCCTACTGTTAATAAATCTCCAATATGACGTGTAACCGGACCAATAATTCCTAATGCTAACACACCTGTCACAACGATTGTTGTAATTGGTACAACTAATAATTGAATTGCATTTGGTACATGTTTCTTTAAGAAAATTTCTACTTTACTTAACACAAATGCAGCTACTAAAACCGGCAAGATTTGACCTTGATACCCTACCTTTTCAATTTGGAACAGTCCTAAAATATCGAAGTACTCAATCTTTTGTCCGTCTAAACCAGTCGCTGCTTTTCCATAGTCCCAAGCGTTTAATAAGGCCGGGTGCACAAGCATTAATCCCATAACAATCCCTAGTATTGGACTACCACCAAAACGCTTCGTTGCTGACCACCCGACAAGTGCTGGTAAGAATACGAATGCTGTATTGGCCATCATATTAATTAAATCCCAAAGCCCGCCTAAGTTCGGATAAACATCTAATAAATTTTTCCCATCAAAAAATAAGTCCTTTGCGCCTAATAGATTGTTAATACCCATTAGTAAACCAGCCGTTACGATCGCTGGTAATATCGGCATAAATACATCTGAAAATATTTTTACAAACTTTTGAGCTGGATTTAACTTCTGATTTCCAGAGTCTTTTACGTCAGCTACAGTCGATTCTTTCATACCCGCAAGCGTTATCAATTCAGCGTAAACACGATCTACATCTCCTGGACCAATTACAACTTGAAATATACCAGCGTTATGAAACGCTCCTTTCACTAATGAAACAGACTGTAATTTATCATTATCTATTTTACTTTCATCTTTTAAAGCGATACGGAGCCTCGTCACACAATGTGCAGCTTGTTCAATATTGTCTTTCCCACCAATATACTGCAACACTTCCTCTGCTGTTTTACGATAGTCTTTCCCCATATTCCCGTCCCTCTTTTCTTTTTTTGATACCGTTTACAATTACATATTAACTCGTATATATAAGTTAGTCAATACTCGTATATACGAGTTTGTGTTTTTTTTATAAAAAAAAGAGATGAAACAATATTTTGTTCCACCTCTTTACTTCCTGCGTGCCACATCCGAAAAGTGAAAAATATCTAAACGGTGGCGTGATTCTGTATATTCAAACTGACTTCCATCATACAAATGTGTAAAGTTTTTCACAACGACAACATAGTCTGTTCCATTTAAATCTAAATACTTTCTGTCATCCTCTGTACATGGCTGTACTTCAATTACCCTCTGCGAATAACTAATATGTAGCCCAAGCTCTTTCTCGATGTATTTATAAATCGATGCAGTTGCAATTTCTTTCGTTAATCCTGGAACAAACTCAGATACAAAACGATTTATATCTAAAATTACTTTTTCTCCATCAATATTTCGTACACGTTTAATATGGTCAATCTCTGTTTTTTCTTTTACATTTAATAATTTTGCAATTTCTTTTGTGGCTTTTTCTTTGTCCATTTCCACAACTTCTGTAATACAATGACGTCCTAAACGTTCATTTTCTTCTTGAAAACTTACAATACCGCCAAAATTAAATTCAATATTTTTTCGCTTTAAAACAAAAACACCTTTTCCATGAATTTTTTGCACATATCCACGCTCTTGCAGTAAATCTACAGCTTTTCTCACCGTGCCTCGGCTTGCCTCATACTGCTTCATTAATTCTGTTTCTGATGGGATTTTGCATCCCTCTTTTAATTGTTTATTATCAATAGATTTACTGATTTCTGTATAAATTTGTTCATACTTACTCATCATCTACAATAGCCCCTTGTCACCTTCTAATTCTATATGTATTATAACATGCTTCACTCTTCTGCCAATCTCTCACTTATTTTCCAGTACAAGAAAAATATAGGTAAATATTTAATCTTTAAAACGTATTTTTATAAAAATTTTTATATTTTTCTTTTCATTCAAAAAAACATGTAGTATACTAACTTCAAAATCAGAGGAGAAAGGGAGCAAAGAACTATGCTTACTTATACAACAACTGTAGTTACATTTGCACAAAAACATCATCATCATACGTAACCCTTGAAACCTAGCGGAAAAATTACGCGTAGGTACAAGGGTTATTCCCGTTGTACCTACGCTTGGGCAAAAGAGCCATGTAGGTATTTTTTTATCTACATGGCTCTTTTTTTATTGTCAAAAAGCTAGTAAAAAATGATGTTTAAGCAAAACTTACTACAAAGGAGTTAACAAAAATGGAAACGAAAAAATGGGGATTATGGGTTTTAACAGCATTTGTTATCGGGAATATGGTTGGCGGTGGCGTATTTATGCTTCCAGCAAATTTAGCACAAGTATCAGGTCCAATGGGTTCTACACTCGCATGGAGTATTACAGGCCTTGGCGTATTTATGATTGCACTTGTATTTGGAAATTTAGCGATTCGTAAACCAGAATTAAAAGCTGGACCACAAAGTTACGCTCAAGCAATGTTCCCTTCAAAAAAAGCTGGTAAAGTTGCAGGATATAGTATGGCATGGGGATATTGGGCTGCTAACTGGGCTGCAACAGCATCTGTTATTATTTCCTTTGCTGGATATTTATCAACATTCTTTCCAGTTTTACAAAGTAAGCAAATTCTTTTTTCAATAAACGGATTTTCACTAGAACTCGGAAAAGGGTTAACTTTCCTTGTATGTAGCCTTATGCTATGGGGAATTCAATATATTCTTTCGCAAAATATTGATCGAGCTGGAAATATGAATCTACTTGCTACTATTGCAAAAATTATCGGATTTACAATGTTTATTGTAATTACATTATTCATTTTCAATGCTTCTAATTTCGGAGACGGTCAAACCTTTATGAATGAAGCAGGACAATCTATCTCGTTAGGTGGCCAAATCAATTCAGCTGCTATTGCAACACTTTGGGCGTTTATCGGTATTGAATCAGCGGTTATGCTTTCTAACCGTGCAAAATCACAGCGCGATGTAAAAAAAGCTACGATTTTCGGATTAATTATCGCTCTTCTTATTTACATGTCAATTACTTTACTTACAATGGGAGCTCTTCCGCAAGATGCTTTAAAGGAGTCTCAAAAACCGTTAGTAGATGCATTAAATTTAGCAATTGGAAATAAAGGTGCATATATAATGGCCTTACTCGCTCTTATATCTTTATTTGGATCTACAGTTGGCTGGATTGTTGTTAGTTCAGAAGTACCTTACCAGGCAGCAAAAAATGGACTTTTCCCTAAGTTTTTCGGGAAAACAAATAAAAAAGGTAGTCCTTCAAAATCACTATTGATTACAAATGTAATGACGCAAATTTTCTTATTTTCAACGATTTCTGGTACTGTTTCAGAAGCGTATAGTTTCGCTATCGTCGTAGCAACATTAGCCTATTTAATTCCATACCTTGTTTCTACCTTGTACCAATTAAAATTAGTTATTACAGGAGAAACGTATGATATACTGCCCGGATCTCGAGTAAAAGATGGAATCATTACGACATTAGCGTTGGTATACTCTATTTGGGTTATCAAAACGGGAACTGCTGATTTAAAAACATTCTTCTTAGGAATTGGATTGTTCGTATTAGGTCTTATTCTTTATCCAGTACTAATGAAAGACTCACAAAAAACGGATTAAATAAAGAGAAGCTGCTGGCTTCTCTTTTTTATTAAAAATCTGTAATTAACTTTTCTTTTAGCTCTCCTACAGATAAAGGTTTCGCATAATAAAATCCCTGTACATAATCACAGCTCATTGATTGTAACAAACTCTCTTGCTCTACTGTTTCTACTCCTTCAGCAACTACTGCTAAATTTAAACTATGAGCAATTTCAATAACGGATTTTACAATCGTTCGTTCTGGTTGTGCGTGATCATAATGAAATTCACGAATAAAATTACGATCAATTTTTACAATATCCAGTGGTAGTTGTTTTAAATAATATAAGGAAGAATAGCCAGTTCCGAAATCATCCAAAGCAATTAAAACACCCATATTTCTTAATTCTTGTAATGTAGCAATAATATAATCAAAATGGCGGACTGCTATGCTTTCCGTTATTTCTAATATTAAACGGTTCGGAGGAAAACCAGTTCTCTTTAAAATGCTACGTACAGAGAAAATAAAACGTTTCTGCATTAATTGTTGTATAGATAAATTCACTGATAACTTTAGTCCTTCTTGATAATTGGGCAATGTTTTAAACAATCGGCACGATTTTTCTAATACCCAGTCTCCTAGCTTTATAATAAGTCCAGACTCTTCAGCTACCGGGATAAATTCGTTTGGTGAAATAGGTCCGTCTTCTGTCATACAGCGTACTAGAGCTTCTATACCAGAATATCTCTTCGTTTTCAAATCAATAATAGGCTGCAATACTACATCTAACTCTTCATCACGAATTGCCTTTTGCAAAGCAAACTCAACTTTCATTCTACGATTTATTTTCGCGCGTAGCTCATCTGTAAAGAAACATGCAGCATTTCTCCCCTGTTCTTTTGCACTATACATAGCTAAGTCGGAGTTTTTCAATAATGTTTCCACGTCTTGTCCGTCTTGTGGATAAGAACAAAGTCCTAGACTAGCTGAAATATATACTTCATGGCCTTCAAGAATAAATGGTGCCTGGAAACATGACAACACAGATGTCGCTAACTGCCTCATATCATCTTGTCTATGATTTTTTGTTAACAGCACAAATTCGTCGCCACCTAGCCTAGCCAGAACATCTTTCTCTCCTAGTACATAATGCAACCTTGAAGCGACTTCGCTTAAAAGTAAGTCCCCTATCATATGACCTAACGTATCATTTACTAATTTAAAACGGTCCAAATCAAAGTAAATCATACCAAATTCTTTTTTATCTGCAATCAATTTATTAACGGTCGTTATTAATTGCAAACGGTTCGGCAAACTCGTTAAAGCATCATGATAGGCAAGTTCCCTATAACGACTTTCACTTAGCCGCAACCTCTGTTCCGCTTCTTTTCTACTACTAATATCATTTCGTATTGCGATAAACTGGTAAGGCTCTCCTTTTTCATTTAAAAATGGAACAATTGTTGTTTTGACCCAATAATATGTACCATCTTTTGCTCGATTCCGAATCTCACCTGTCCATACTTTCCCATTCAAAATACGTTTCCATAAGTTTTGAAAAAAGGTTTTCGGATGATGACCTGAATTTAAAATACGGTGATCTTTTCCAATTAATTCTTCTCTTTTGTATTTAGAGATTTCACAAAATTTATCATTTACATATGTAATAAGACCTTTTCGATCTGTAATTGCAACAATTGAAGACTCATCTAATGCTAACTTTAAATCTCGCAACGAAGAGTCATATAATGCATGACCTCTCTGTTCTAGCATGCGCATCTCTCCTTGCTTCTATCTGACTAAAACACAACCTGTTTCTCTTCATAGAAATAGAGATATTTCATTTTCTAATACTAGCCCTTTACATAAATTATCTTTTTAAATAAACCGATTAAAATAACATAATATTATTTGTAATAAAAAGCAATATTATACCGTTTCAATTATAACTGGTAGCTTCCCATATCTCTAATTACTTCGCGCCTTATTATACCGCAATCCTTTTAAGTAGCTCTATGCAAGCCTTGTTTCCAACTAATACCACTCATATCTGATCTCTTTGTTTTTAATAACGAAATAGAAATTAGATCATACTACATAACTATTCACAAATAATAATATGAAAATCTACATTAATGTGCATGTTTTTGAATTACAATAACAAAATATTAACATATTTCCACCTTAACTTTGGAATTATTTTATAAATAAATACTGTATTAAACTAAAAAAGAGGATAGCCTCTTTTTTAGTTTAATACGAATATGGTATTTGCTGATAACCTGGGTATGGCATTGGATACGTTACAGGGTATGGTGATGGATAAGCTACTGGATATGGAGCCGGATAATATCCTCCACTTGTTGCACCTGTTAATGCACCAGCTGTCAGTCCGCCTAACACTCCTCCTGCAAAGCTTCCAGGGAAAAATCCGCCTCCCCATGAACTACCACCACCCCAGCCCCATCCGCCCCCGTGATGATGATGGTGATCATAGTGATTGTGTCCTCCATGGTGATGATGTCCACCATGATTGTGTCCTCCATGATGATGATTTCGATAGTACAATCCATTATTTTCTATATAATTCATGTTTCTCCGCTCCTTTTCGATTTTTTCATTTTCATATGCGTTAAGAGTGGGATAAAAAATGGGATAGTACACTGTATGTAGGACAAATGCGGAAAGTATAGGTGAAATGTCTATATTTTGTAAAAAAAGCAAAACACCTTATAATAAAGATGTCATATTACATCTTCTATTTAAGAAGTCTATATTGAAAAAAGATTAGGGGAATTATATAGAAATGAAGAAGCCTATCGTTCAATTACTATTAATATTTACAATTGTATCTATCGTTCTGTTCCTATTAAATACATCGTATATTTCGTTATATACATTTGTCGGTGCTCTATGGTCCATCACAATTGTCGGAATTTCATTCGTTATTTTTATAGAAAATAGATCTCCACAAAGTACGTTAGCATGGTTTTTAGTATTAGCACTTCTTCCTATTATAGGTGTGCTTTTATACGCTATTTTCGGACGCAGCCGCTGGAGAAGAAAAAAACATCTCCATCGTTCAGAAGAACAAAGAAAATTATTCCGTGAAATATTAGAAGGAAGAAGACTAGAGTTATTACTCACAGTCCCACTAAATGAACGTTCCATACATTTAACAGAAGTCATACAAAAATTTGGAGGTGGTCCTGCCGCAGATAAAACAACTACAAAACTTTTAACAAACGGAGATCAAACATTTTCAGAAATTTTGCGAGCTATAGAGCAGGCAAAGCATCATATACATATTCAATACTACATTTATAAATCTGATGAAATTGGTACAAAAGTTCGAGATGCTTTAATACAAAAAGCAAAAGATGGTGTTATTGTACGCTTCCTTTATGATGGCCTTGGAAGTAATACGTTACGACGACGATTTTTGCAACCTATGAAAGAAGCTGGGATTGAAATTGTAGAATTTGACCCTATTTTTTCAGCTTGGTTACTTGAAACTGTCAATTATCGTAACCATCGAAAAATTGTTATTGTAGATGGAAAAATTGGTTTTACCGGAGGACTCAATGTCGGTGATGAATATCTTGGCCGTTCCAAGAAATTTCCTGTTTGGCGTGATAGTCATTTAAAAATAGAAGGAAAAGCATTATATAAATTACAAGCAATCTTTCTAGAAGACTGGCTCTATGCCTCTAGTGGTTTAAATACTTATTCCTGGGATCAATTCATGAATAGACAATACTTCCCAGGTAAAGAGATTTCAAATGCAGAAGGTGCTGTTCAAATCGTAGCAAGCGGACCAAGCTCCGATGATAAAAGTATTCGTAATACATTATTAGCTGTTATGGGCTCTGCAAAAAAATCCATTTGGATCGCTACACCCTACTTTATTCCAGATCAAGAAACTTTAACATTATTACGCTTAAGTGCAATTGCCGGAATAGATGTACGGATTTTATATCCAGGTAAAAGTGATAGCATCATTAGTGATCAAGCATCTCAATCCTATTTCACTCCGCTTTTAAAAGCTGGTGCTTCTATTTACAGTTATAAAGATGGTTTTATGCATGCAAAAATTGTACTCGTTGATGATACAATTGCAACTATTGGAACAGCGAACATGGATGTACGTAGCTTTGAATTGAATTACGAAATTATTAGCGTGCTTTATGAATCAAAAACAGTTCACGACATTAAACGTGATTTTGAAGAAGATTTTAAACATTCAACTGAAATTAAATGGAACTCTTTCCAAAAAAGAAGTATAAAAAAACGCATATTGGAGTCTTTCATGAGGCTCATTTCTCCTCTACTGTAGGCAATCAACTTCATCTTGATTGCTTTTTCTTTTCCCTTTATCCTCCTTCCTTTTCTTTGCATACCATATTAAAACAAGTTATCATAAGATGTATTACTTTATGAAAATAATGTTAGGTGGGAAATACATGTTAGAACAATTTCATATACATGCTGATTTAAAACAACAGCTTTCTACGATTCATGAAAAGAATAAACAAGAAGCTGGTGAAAATGCACATTTAATCGGAACGAAAATATATAAAGCGTCTGATAATAGCATTATTGAAGATGCGATTACAGCACTTCTTCTTGGCAAGAATATTCTATTAAAAGGACCGACTGGTAGTGGTAAAACAGTACTAGCGGAAACTCTTTCTTCTTTATTCCAAAAACCAATGCATAGCATTAACTGCTCTGTCGACTTAGATGTAGAGGGTATTTTAGGATACAACACACTACAAACGAAAGATGGTGCATCTGAAGTTTCATTCGTTAACGGTCCTCTTATGAAAGCAATGAAGAACGGTCACTTCCTATATATTGACGAAATCAATATGGCAAAACCTGAAACGTTACCACTTCTTCACGGCGCATTAGATTACCGTAAAATGATTACAAACCCATTTACACAAGAGGTTGTATACGGTGATGACGAATACCGTGTAATTGCTGCGATTAACGAAGGTTACGTTGGAACAAGTGAACTAAATGAAGCGTTAAAAAACCGTTTCGTTATTATTGAAGTTCCTTACATTCAAGGTGATACATTAAAAGAACTATTATTAGCAGAATCAAAATTAAATGATGTTGCAACAATTGAAAAGTTTGTTGCATTTGCAAGCGACCTTATGCCTTTAGCTCGCGATGGACGTGTAAGTGAAGAAGCAGCAAGTATTCGTGGTATTATCGACGCATGTGATTTAGGTGTATATATTCCTGTTATGCGAGCGATTGAACGAAGCATAATTGCAAAACTTAATGATGAAACAGAACAAATGACTGTCCGTGAATTAGCAGAAAGTTATTTCTTTGAGGGATAATTTATGAGACAAATTTTTAGTGACAAAAAAATTGATGCGTCGCTGTTTCTACAAATGGAAAACTTAATGTATGCCCTTCTAAAAGAAGACGATGCCTATCTTGAATATGGCTATAAAGCATACTACGACGAAATTGAAAAGAAAGTTGTCATTAGTCACTTTTGGGATGATCGAAAAGAAGAAGATACAGTAATCGGATTAAAAAGCGAAGTGTTCTTAAAAGCACTTGGTAATAAACATTACTCGGACATGACTTTAATTCGTTCTTATGCGATTGAATTGCAAGAATCGCCCCTAAAAAAGTTTTTAACACAATTATTTGTTCTATTAGAAGATTTACGCGTTGAGGAAATCGTAAAGAACTTACGTCCTGGCACGAAGCATGTTTTTAAACGTCGAAAAGAAATGTACCGCAATTATTTCGGCTCTCAAAATGAAATAAACCGTGTTCGTAATTATCACGGTGATCGTCTATTTTGCCTATGCTATCTTTCATTAACTAGCGATAAATACGAAATGTTTAATAATGAATATTTTGAGCAAATTGAAGCGATTTTACATGAAACATTCCAAGCACGTAATACAGAAGATATTATGTATATCGTTGAGAAAATTCGCTATCGCTTAGAGGCGCTTCTTGAAAGCGATATGCTTAACAACTATTTCGGACATGCTCCACTTTACTTATCTGTCCTTGCAGACGAAAAGAACTGTCGCGTCGAAGATTTAGCAAATGATGATACGCAGCTTATAGATGACGATGAAAATAAAAACAAAATGGATGAAAGTTTCTCCACATGGCATCGTGAAAATAAAAATAACGAAAACGAGAACTTTTTACGCTTTGAATTAGAAAGCGGAACAAAAACTAATATGATGGGTGATACTGCCCGTGAATCAGAAGATGGCGACCAAGCACTTGGTTCTGTACAAGGTACCTCACAAAAAAGTACACAATCCAACTTTGATGGCGCTGATACAGAAGAAGCAAGGGCTTCACACGCTTCTAGCCAGCACGACGGTGCATACGGTAAGTATAATGTAGGTGCTTCTCATACATTTAAAGAAGCTCGCAAACCAAACTCAGATGAGAAAAAAGATTACCAAGCTATCAAATCAGTCGTCAATAAAGATGTAAAAGAATTAAAGAAAATTATCGAAAAAACAATTGAAAATAAAACGAATGCGAATAGTGATAAATATTACGGAAGACTTCGTAAGAAATTCCTTCGTATTTATACTGAAAAACAACCGCGTATGTTTTATAAAAAAGGACAAGAGTCACAAGAACTCGATGTTGCATTCCAACTATTAGTTGACTGTTCTGGTTCTATGTATAACAAAATGGAAGAAACGAAGAAGAGTGTTGTACTATTCCATGAAGCTTTAAAGTCTTTAAAAATCCCGCACGCTATTAGCGGATTTTGGGAAGATGCCTCTAGCGCTAAACCTGAAGATAAGCCGAACGTTATCCATGAAGTTGTAAATTATAAAAACTCAACGTTGCCAAACGTTGGTCCAGAAATTATGCAACTTCGTGAAGAAGAAGATAACCGCGACGGATATATTATTCGTATCGTTTCTGAAAAACTTGCCAAAAGACCTGAGAAACATAAATTCTTACTAGTCTTCACAGACGGTGAGCCTTCTGCGCTAGACTATCAACAAGACGGAATTTTAGATACGCATGAAGCTGTTAAACTCGCGCGTAAAAGTGGTATGGAAGTAATCGGTATCTTCATCGAAGAAGGCGAAGCGAAAGAAGCAACTTATCAATTGATGAAAAACATTTATAACCATCACTTCTTAGTTGCAAATCATGCTGAAGATTTACGATTGAAGATTAAACCATTGCTGAAAAAACTATTACTGAAGACGATTGAATAGAAAATAGGAGCCTTGTGGCTCCTGTTTTTTCGTTCAATTACTTTGTTTCTGGTTGAAACTTGTATGGAATGGCTACTTCTAATAAAGATTCAAATCCTCCGTCATAGTATGGGAAACGCTCATTCGCAATTGTTCGATCTACCCACTCTATTGCAGAAATTTCACCTTCATCTTCCGCAATAAGTTCCCCTTTTACTACATTCGCTCGGAATGTAAAAAATAGTGCATGATTCCCTGATTCTTCAAAGAATTTTTCATTGATCGCAACAAGCCCCCCAGCCAAGGCGGTTAAACCTGTCTCTTCTTTCACTTCTCTTATTAGTGCTTCCTCTAATATTTCACCTTTTTCCACAGCCCCACCTGGCAATGACCAAACGTTTTGTTCTACATTATGTACCATTAATATTTTATCTGTTTCTTCGTCATGTATTAGTGCGTATACGACATCAACTCTTTGCATAAGACTTCTCTCCTCCCAAAAATAATGAAGAGCCGATTCCTAAGAATCGACTCTTCCTATTAATTCATCACTAACTCAGCTGTGAGCTTTTTTTTTAACTTAGCCAGCATGTCAGTTGTCATTTTGTCTAAATCGTATTCTGCTTTAAAGCCCCACTCTTTCATTGCTGCAGTTGCGTCAATAGAGTTTGGCCAGCTATCAGCGATTGTTTGACGAGCTGAATCTACTGCATAATCCATTGTAAACGTCGGAATGTGTTTACGAATTGACGCTGCAATTTGCTCTGGCTCGAAGCTCATTGCTGTAATGTTAAATGCATTTCTATGCACTAGCTTACTTGGATCAGCTTCCATTAATGAAATGATCGCTTGTAAAGCATCAGGCATATACATCATGTCCATGTACGTTCCTTCAGCAATGTATGAGGTGTATGCACCTTTTTTAATTGCCTCATAATAAATTTCAACTGCATAATCAGTCGTTCCGCCTCCTGGAGGAGCTACGTAAGAAATTAAACCTGGGAAACGGACACCGCGCGTATCTACGCCAAATTTTTGATGATAATAATCACATAGTAATTCTCCTGCCACTTTGTTTACCCCATACATCGTAGTAGGACGCTGAATTGTATCTTGCGGTGTATTATCTTTTGGCGTCGATGGACCGAATGCACCGATAGAACTTGGCGTGAAGAACTTACAGTTTAATTCACGAGCTGCTTCTAGAGCATTTACAAGCCCACCCATATTTAAATTCCATGCGAATAACGGATTTTTTTCTGCTGTTGCTGAAAGTAAAGCTGCTAAATGAATAATTGTATCTACTTCATTACGCTTTGCGATATCATGTAGTTTTTGTCCATCTGTTACATCTAACGTTTCAAATGGACCAGACGTTACTACTTCACTATCTGTTTCACGAATATCTGTTGCAATAACATTTGATGCGCCGTATACATCACGAAGTTTCATTACTAGTTCAGAACCAATTTGCCCTAAAGAACCGGTTACTAGAATTTTTTTCATTTTCCCCACTCCTCATTTGCAAGCTATTCAAAAGATGTCGTTACTTAAATGATGCCCATTTCTTTTCCTACTTTTTCATACTTAAGAATTGCTTCATCTAACATTTCTTTCGTATGAGCTGCTGTAGGCATATTACGAACGCGCCCTGTTCCTTTTGCTACAGTTGGGAACACGATAGATTTTGCGTATACCCCTTCTTCATTTAGACGTTTACTAAATTCTTGTGTTAATACTTCGTCCCCAATGATACAAGGTGTAATTGGCGTTTCACTTTCTCCAATGTTAAAGCCAAGTTCTTTTAATCCTTGTTTCAAGTAGCGGCCATTTTCCCATAAGCGATCGTGTAACTCTGTGCTTTCCATTAAGATTTCAATTGATCTCATGCAAGCTGCTGCATCAGCTGGTGTTAATGCTGTAGAGAATAAGAATGGACGTGAACGAACTTTTAACCAGTCAATTAAGTTTTGTTTCCCTGCTACATATCCACCAATTACCCCAATTGCTTTTGATAATGTACCAATTTGGAAATCAACTTTATCAGAAAGACCGAAGTGCTTTACAGTTCCTGCACCTTTTCCAAGTACACCTGAACCGTGTGCATCATCTACGTATGTCATTAAATCTAACTCTTCTGCAATCTCAACAATTTCTGGTAGTTTTGCAACATCTCCATCCATTGAAAAGACACCGTCTGTAATTACCATTAATTTATTGTAAAGACCTGATTCTTTCGCCGCAATTGCTTTTTGGCGTAAATCTTCCATATCCGAATGTTTATAAACAATAATTTTTGCTTTTGATAGACGACTACCATCAATAATAGAAGCATGGTTTAATTCGTCTGAAAGAATTGCATCATTTTTATCCATAACAGCTGAAATCGCTGCCATATTACAGTTAAATCCTGATTGATAAGCAATTGCTGCTTCTGTATGTTTAAACTTTGCAATTGTTTCTTCTAACTTAATATGCAAATCTAAAGTACCGTTAATTGTACGAACAGCCCCTGCTCCAACACCGTACTTATGAATAGCACCAATTGCTGCTTCTTGCAAACGGCTATCTGTTGCTAATCCAAGATAGTTGTTTGAAGATAAGTTAATATATTCTTTTCCGCCAATTGTAATGATCGGTCCATTTGAACTCTCAAGCGGATCAATTACGTTATAAAGCCCCTTTGATTTTAAATCCTCTAAATTTTCTTCTAAAAATTTCGCAAGTGTTTTACTAGACATCGTGAAGCCTCCCATCGTTCATGTAAGCGGATTATTGTCTTAATAGTTCTAATAATCCCTCTACTAGCTTAACACGTTTTCAGAATTTATTATAGAAAAATAGTTTAAAGTAACCGCTTACAATTTTAGATTATATATGATTCATTACAATAAATCTATTATTTACTTTTCATATTTGATAGAATTAAAAAAATATTTCAGGAGGTTTCAAACATGGCATTTACAGAATCTGATGTATACAATAACACAGCATTTTTCGAACAATATATGAAACGAAGATACCGAGAAAATAGCCCAAATGAATCCATTGAAAAACCAGTATTCTTTCAGCTCATTGGTCATGTACGAGGAAAACAAATTCTCGATTTAGGCTGTGGTGATGCTAAGTTTGGCGCGGAATTATTAGAAAAGGGATGCTACTCTTACACCGGCATTGAAGGCTCTGAACTTATGTATGAAAAAGCTAAAAAACAACTAGAAAATAAAAATGGATCTGTTCATTTTTTAAACCTCAAAGATTATACCTACCCCTCTTCCACTTTTGATTTAGTAACATCTAGACTCGCCTTACATTATATTGAACATCTTGATACCATTTTTCAAAATGTGTTTCAAACTTTAAAAACAAATGGCACCTTTACCTTTAGCGTTCAACATCCCGTTATTACTTCTTCGTTTGAAAGCTTACAAACAAGTGGTAAAAGAACGAGTTGGCTCGTCGATGATTACTTTAAACTAGGCAAACGGGTTGAACCATGGATTGACCAAGAAGTTATTAAATATCATCGTACAACGGAAGATTATTTCACATTATTACAGCAAGCTGGATTTACCATTACATCATTAAAAGAAGCTACACCAAATCCAACCTATTTTCAAAATGAAGAAGAGTATAAACGTCGCTTACGTATTCCTCTCTTCCTCTTATTTTCTTGTACCAAATAAAAAAAACGATGAATCACTCATCGTTTTTTTATCTCATTACCTGAGCAACTTCTTTAACTACACGTCTTCCTCTTCCGTGAGGTATACAAAGCGGTGTTCCAAACAACGGATCCGTACTAATTTGACACTCCATTCGGAATACATCACGTACTAGTTTCTCATCTACCACTTCTTCAGGTTTACCTTGTGCATATATTTGTTTATCCTGGATGGCTACAATGTTATCTGCATAGCGACATGCTAAATTTAAATCGTGTAATACCATGACAATTGTTCTTTGTTCTGTTTCATTTAATTCGAATAATAAATCTAGCACCTCAATTTGGTGAGTCATATCTAAATATGTAGTAGGCTCATCCAGTAAAATAATATCTGTATCTTGTGCAAGCGTCATTGCAATCCAAGCACGTTGTCGTTGTCCACCTGAAAGAGCATGCACATCACGCTCAGCAAATTCTGTCATACCTGTTGCTGCAAGTGCCTTCTGTACCATTTCCTCATCTTTTTCTGACCACTGTTTCAGCCATGTTTGATATGGATAGCGTCCTTGTTTTACAAGTTGCAATACTGTAAGCCCTTCAGGTGCTTGCGGTCCTTGCGGTAAAATTGCCATTTGACGAGCAATTTGCTTCGTTTGCATACTTTGAATAGCTTGATTATCTAACAAAATGTCGCCAGTTGTTGGCTTTAATAATCTAGCTAGTGAACGTAATAAAGTTGATTTCCCGCAACCGTTGGAACCGATAAAGATTGTAATTTCACCTTTTGGAATTTCTAAATTCAACTCATCGATAATAATTGTTTCACCATAAGACAACGTCAAACGTTTCGTCTCCAATGCTTTTTGCATATTCATCTCCCTTTATGAATTCCGACTTTTATAAAGTAAATAAATAAAATAAGGTGCACCAATTGCTGATGTAAATACCCCTGCTGGAATTTCAAGTGGTGTGAAAACTGTACGCCCAATTAAATCTGCAGCAAGTACTAGAATTGCACCAACAATAGCTGCAACTGGGAGTAATGCACCGTATAAAGAACCAACTAGCCTTCGTGAAATATGAGGTGCCATTAAACCGACAAATCCAATTCCTCCAGCGAAGGCAACTGCTCCCCCAATTAAAGCCGTACTAAGTAATAACATGAATACGCGTGACTTCGTTAAAGGAACACCAAGTCCTACCGCAATATCATCCCCTAGCTCTTGCGCATTTAAATGTCTAGCAGCTATAAATGATATTACCGTTAAAATGAGAACCCACGGTGCAAGCACCATAACGTTTTGCCATGAAGAACCATAAACAGTACCTGTAATCCATACATTCGCTTGACTCGCTTGATAAATTGGTGCTAACAACATAAACAAAGTCGTTGCCGCTTTCGTTAATGCCCAAAACCCCACACCAATTAAAACAAGACTAATCGGCGATAACCCGTCATTTCTCCATGCAAATAAATATACAAAAAGCGCCACAATCGTTGCCCCAACAAAGGCTGCTAACGGCATATAATGAATGCTTACAGTTAGCGCATTATTTTTATCACTAAATATAGCTAAAAACAATACAACTGCAACACTTGCCCCGCCCGTAATCCCGATGATATCCGGAGAAGCAAGTGGATTTCGAACGAGACCTTGTAAAATACATCCTGCTACAGCAAGCGCAATTCCTACGAGGATGGCAATTAAAATACGCGGCATACGAAACTTATTTACAACCATGTTAGACATCGCATCGCCATTTCCAGTGATCGCTTGCCATACATCATAAGGAGCAATTTTCATGTCTCCCATACCTGCACTTGCAAAAAATAATCCTATTAAAACAACTAGTAAACTCAACAAGACGAGACAAGCTCGTTTATACATTAAAAACGAGGGCCCGCCTTTCCCTATACGAAACGGAATATACTTCTTCATTTGCTAAGCCCTCTCTTACGTGCAATATAAATAAAGAATGGAGCTCCAATAAATGCTGTCATAACTCCTACTGGTACTTCTTGTGGCATAATGACATATCTTGCTGCTATATCAGCTAAGATTAATAGTATTGCACCTAATAAACCGCTATACGGTACTCTCCACCTATGATCTACTCCAACTAGAAATCTGGCAAAATGCGGGGTAACAATACCAATAAATCCAATTGGACCTGCGACCGCAACTGAACCACCAGACAACAGGACAATAATAAGTAGTACGAATGATTTCATTAAAATCGTTCGTTGTCCAAGCCCTTTTGCAACGTCTTCCCCCATCATTAATGTATTTACTTTCCCTGCCATCATAAGAGATGCAATCCATCCTATTAATAAATATGGGAATACAGATTGTAAAATTTCTAACTTTCTCCCTTGCACAGATCCAGCAAGCCAAAATAATACCTCTTCAAGTGCTTTTTCATTTAACACAAGTAATCCTTGTGTTAATGATGAAAATAACGCACTAATTGCGACCCCTGCTAACGTTAACTTAAGAGGAGTAGTTCCTTCTTTTCCTAAAGAACTAGAAGCAAATACAAGTACAGCTGCAACCGCCGCTCCTAAAAAGGCAATCCATGTGAAAGCTGATAATGATGTTACTGAAAAGATTACAATTGCTACAACTATGAAGAACGCAGCACCTGAATTTAATCCAATAAAATCTGGAGAAGCAAGTGGATTCTTAGTTAAAGTTTGCATAAGACAACCAGCAATGGCTAAACTAGCACCAACACTAGCTGCAATTAACGCCCTAGGCAGACGTACATTTTGAATAATAATATGTTCATTGGAACCGTTAAAATGGAAAAAAGCATCCAATGCTAGTTTCCAACTCGTATTTGTATACCCGAAAATAATACTTCCCCAAATACAAATAACGACTGCAATGATTCCAACAAATAATCCAATCCATTTTGCTCGATTTGTTTTTAATAACATGCAGCGTTTCCCCTTCAATGTATAATGATACGTTGTTAGTGTATTTCAACTTAATTCTCATTGTCAACGGAAATGAGAATTATTTTCACCCATATGTATTGACAATCAAAAGATAAAGGCTTAATATCATGCTTGCTATTGAAAAATATTCTCAACATGTAGGGGGTACATAATGAATTTCATGCGGAAGAAATCGTTTACAGTATTTGTATTTTTACTAGCATTTTCAATGCTTTTAAGCGCTTGTGGAAAATCAAATAACAAAGAAGAATCTACAAAAGAAGATAATAAAAAAGAAGTGGTTACTGTAGAACATGCAATGGGTAAAACAGAAGTTCCTGCTAATCCAAAACGTGTAGTTATCTTAACAAATGAAGGAACTGAAGCTTTACTTGAATTAGGTGTGAAACCAGTTGGTGCTGTAAAGTCTTGGACTGGTGACCCATGGTATCCACATATTAAGGATAAAATGAAAGATGTAAAAGTTGTTGGTGATGAAGGACAAGTTAACGTTGAAACAATTGCTTCTTTAAAACCAGACTTAATTATCGGTAATAAAATGCGCCACGAAAAAGTGTACGAACAACTAAAAGCAATTGCACCTACTGTGTTCTCAGAAACATTACGTGGTGAATGGAAAGATAACTTCAAATTTTATGCAAAAGCAGTAAATAAAGAAAAAGAAGGTCAAAAAGTTGTAGCTGATTACGAATCACGTATAAAAGATTTAAAAGGCAAACTTGGCGATAAAGTAAACCAAGAAATCTCTATGGTTCGTTTCATGCCTGGTGATGTTCGTATTTATCATGGCGATACATTCTCTGGTGTTATTTTAAAAGAACTTGGATTTAAACGTCCTGGAGATCAAAATAAAGATGATTTTGCAGAGCGTAACGTATCTAAAGAGCGTATTTCTGCTATGGATGGTGACGTATTATTCTACTTCACATTCGATAAAGGAAATGAGAAAAAAGGATCTGAACTAGAAAAAGAGTATATAAACGATCCTCTATTTAAAAATTTAAATGCAGTAAAAAATGGTAAAGCATACAAAGTTGATGACGTTATTTGGAATACAGCTGGTGGCGTAATGGCCGCTAACCTACTATTAGATGACATCGAAAAACGCTTTGTTAAATAATATTTCCTTAACCAGCTCCCTTCTGTGGAGCTGGTTATTTTTCAATTCACTTAAATGTCACATTATTTCGTTTTGTATTTTTATTCCCAATATGTTATATTGAGAAAGTAAATAGAATATATTTTCTTTATATCAGAATAAATGTTTTAATCTAAATTTTCTGATTAATCACTATTTTATTTTCTTTTAGAATTCAATTATTACATTTGAAAACGCTTATCATCTCGTTTTCAGGGCAAAATACAGTAACGGTCGAAGAAAAATAGAACTTTTTTAGGAATTTTCTTTCTATTTCCATATAATTCTATTGACTTCTAAATATTTTGTAAATTAAAATGATTACATAAATATCCGTTATACAGGATTAGGGGGAAACAAAAATGGATGCAGCTTTAAAATTAGACAAAGCTGGAGAGCAACAATCACCAAAAAAACATCCACCAGGGTTATACTTGTTGTTCTTTACAGAAGCATGGGAAAGATTTAGTTATTACGGAATGCGTGGCTTATTAGTTCTTTATTTAACAACGAGCTTAGTAAGTGGCGGTTTAGGATTTGATAAAGCAGTTGCCGTTCAAATTTACGGTATTTTCACAATGTTAGTATACTTCACACCGATTCTCGGCGGTTGGTTAACTGACCATTTCATTACGAAACGACATGCCATTACTATTGGCGGTATCATTATGGCGATTGGTAACTTCGTACTATTTTCAATGAATACAAAAACTGGACTATTTTTAGGATTAGGCTTATTAGTTATTGGTAATGGATTCTTCAAACCAAATATTTCGACTTTACTAGGTCAATTATATAGCGACAACGATTCTCGTCGTGATAGTGCCTTCACTATCTTCTACATGGGAATTAACTTAGGAGCTCTTATCGCTCCATTCATTTGCGGTTACTTCACAGATTACAAATATGGATTCCTAACAGCTTGTATCGGTATGATCATTGGACAGGTTGCTTTTAATTTCTTAGCACCTCGTTACTTAGGAACAATTGGTACAACTGTTGTAGGTAAAAAGTCTAAAGAAAAGACTGCAAAAGTAATTGAGAAAAAACCTTTAACATCACAAGAGAAAAAACGTACAGCTGCAATTTTAATTTTAACTTGTTTCGTTGTATTCTTCTGGGCAGGCTTTGAACAAGCTGGTAGTTCTTTAACACTTTACACAGATAAGTTCGTAGATCGTACAATTGGTGGATTTACAATTCCAACACCTTGGTTCCAATCTGTAAACCCACTATTCATTATCTTACTAGCATTACCTGTTTCAGCTTTATGGATCAAACTTTCAAAAACAAAAAATGGTGATTTAAAAATCCCTACAAAAATGGCTTTCGGTATGATTTTACTAGGAATCGGGTACTTAGTTTTAACTTTAGCTGTTCTAAAAACTGGTAGCGATGAAGGTAACATTACAATGAAGGCAAACTTACTATTCATTGTATTCACTTACATGTTCCATACAATCGGTGAATTATTCTTATCACCAATCGGATTATCTATGGTTAGTGCAATCGCTCCTGTTAAATTAGCATCATTATTAATGGGTGTATGGTTAGCTGGTACTGGATGTGCAAACTTCTTAGCAGGACAATTAGCTGCTTTCACTCAATCTTTAGGATATTTAGAAGTATTCGCAAGCATCGGTATTATCGTAATCGTACTGGGATTAGTACTTCTTATGTTCTCTAAGAAAATTGCACATATGATGGAATAACAAAAAAGACGCTTCTAATTTTAGAAGCGTCTTTTCTATTACTTCTCCTCTAAAGCCGTCACGTTCACGTGAACGCTTTCTCCAGGATTAGATACATCATACACTTGAGCAACCCCGCTCTGCTCATCACAGCTCTCAATCCATACTGGTACGCCCTCATATGTAACGTCAATTCTACTTGAAGAAGATAAGATTTGTTTCACACGTTTCACATCCATACTACTATCCCTCCTTTTGCTTACTACACTCCTTTCTATTTTTTCTTTTCCTTTTAGAATATATTCCGTAAGGCAGCATGTTGATTGATAGTCATTTCTTCCTAACATGCTAATATTTACTCTCTCGCTACCTTTCTGACAAATAAAAAAAGACGTATATTCTACACGTCTTTTTCCATAATATTCAAATTTTAAGAAAATAATGTTTTTACTACCGCACTTACTTTATCATTATGGATTTGATAATACACTTCTAATCCTCGTCTTTCAAAGCGTACTACTTTATTTTGCTTTAACTTCGTTAAATGTTGTGAAACAGTTGATTGTGGAATTTCTAATACTTCCTGTAGCTGTGTTACATTACATGTTCCTCTTTGCATAAGTTCCATTACTAGACGTAGACG
This sequence comes from Bacillus sp. 007/AIA-02/001, assembly GCF_004634455.1. Lineage (NCBI taxonomy): Bacteria > Bacillati > Bacillota > Bacilli > Caryophanales > Bacillaceae > Bacillus > Bacillus sp. 007/AIA-02/001. The sequence goes on along the minus strand of NZ_SEIY01000022.1, from coordinate 17,187 downwards.
AAGTGGGTGAGCTAACGCTCTTAACATTTGTACATCTTCTTCTGAAATACGACATTCGAATTGATTTTGGCTCATAAAGTTCCCCTCATTTTCGTTTTTATTTGCGTTTTTATGTTCTTTTTATTTATTTATATATCTGTTCTTATATTTCCTGTTACGACATAACTTTATCAACCTATAAAGCCGAAAAATTTTTCCATCTTCATCAGCAAAAATTCAGGAAAAAATCCTTGCTGATTTTGAATATTATACTATATGATATAACGAAAAAGCAAAATAATGGCCTACGAATACTTTGCTTGCAAACGTTGTTTTATCAGGCTTTTTGTTATATTTTCACCTCATTGAAATGCACAGTAACGGTATTGTAAAATACCGTCTATAATTGATAACCTATCGTAATGTAGTTGAACTATAATTAACCTCTTTGTTACGCTAAAAGGAATTTTCAGTAAAAAGAGATGATGTGATATTAAAAATTTGTTTCTTATTTTTTATTCGTATTGCAAGCGGTTGGATTGTTGTGCAAAACTTCCTATTAAATCCACTCACCGTTCCCCCCACTAGATCAAACAGGACAGATAATTGCATATATCAAACTTTATACTTAATATAAAAGACTTCATCTAATATACGCCTATAAGGAACATGCCATCTGAATAAGCAAAATAATATGCACATAGTTTATACAGCACACTTAAATTCATTTGAGTGTGTTTTTTGTCTACTTTATGAACAAAGCTTTTCTTTTAACACTATTATGGAATAATTATACTTTTTTACGTTGACAATAGTGTTGAAGGAGAATATACTAAGCATGTAAGTTGATTGTGAATTGTTTCACAAATAATGTGAATTTCTTCACATATAATAGATAGGAGTTGTCATTATTATGAGTACTTGGACACAAATTTATGACCCGTTAAACAATATTTGGTTATCTGCACTAATCGCAGCACTTCCAATCTTTTGTTTCATCATTTGTTTAATGGGATTCAAAATGAAAAGTTACATGGCTGGTCTTTATAGTGTGATTGTCGCTATTATCCTTGCAATATTTGTTTATAAAATGCCAGCAACAGTAGCTGTAGCATCTGCCGGATTCGGTGTTTTATCTGGATTTTATCCAATTTGTACTATCGTTATCGCTGCAATTTTCCTTTACAAATTAACTGTTAAAACAGAGCAATTCAATATTATTCGCGATAGTATTTCAAGCATTACAAATGATCAACGTTTACAAGTATTATTAATCGCTTATTCTTTCGGTGCTTTCTTAGAAGGCGCAGCTGGTCTAGGAGTTCCAGTTGCTATTACAGCTGCACTACTTGTGGGTATGGGCTTTAATCCATTAAAAGCAGCAGGTATTTGTTTAGTAGCTAATATTGCTGGTGGTGCTATGGGTGCTATGGGTATTCCAGTTACAGTACCAGCACAATTAACTCAACTTGACGCATTAACTATTGGTCGTCAAACTGTTCTTATTTTACCTTTCATTAGTGTTATCTTACCTTTCTTACTTGTTTCAATGGTCGATGGAATTAAAGGTATTAAAGAAACTTGGCAAGGTATTCTTGTAAGTGGTGTTTCTTTCGCTATTACTCAATTCGCTGTAACTTACTTCTTAGGCGCAGAACTTACTAATATTTTCGCAGCCGTTGTAAGTATGATCTCTCTTGCATTATTCTTACGTGTTTGGCAACCAAAATCTTCTACTAAAGAAGAAAAACAAGAAACTAAAGTATCACATACATTCAATCAAATTTTATATGCTTGGTCTCCATTCGTATTCTTAACTGCATTTGTAACAATCTTTAACTTAAAACCGATTAAAGCTTTATTTGCTCCAGATGGTGCGTTAGCAAACTTAGTATTTAACATTCAGTTCCCTGGTCTTCATAATGCTGTTATGAAAACTACACCAATTACAAAAGCTGATACACCTTTCGCAGCTGTTTTCAAATTTGATGTATTCTCTTCTACAACTACTGCGATTGTACTAGCAATTATCGTTTCACTTATCGTTTACCGCGTAAAAGGTAAAATGGTTAAAGAATTAATGATTGAAACAATGAAAGAATTAAAAGCTCCAGTATATACAATTTGTAGCGTTATCGCATTAGCTTACGTAGAGAACTACTCTGGTATGTCATCTACACTTGGACTTGCATTCTCTTCTACTGGTAATGCATTCCCAGTTCTTTCTCCAATCTTAGGATGGATTGGCGTATTCATTACAGGTTCAGTAGTTTCAAGTGGTTCTTTATTCGCACCACTTCAAGCAGTAACAGCAGACCAGTTAAACATCGTTCCTTCTACACTCGTTGCCTTAAACGTAGTAGGTGGTACAATGGCAAAAATGGTTTCACCACAATCTGTAGCAGTTGCTTGTGCCGCAGTTGGACTAGTTGGTAAAGAATCTGCTCTATTTAAAACAGCAATGAAATACAGTTTAATCTTCTTAGCTGTTATTAGCTTACTTCAATTAAACGCTGTATTTAATATCTTTTAAAAATAAAACACCGATCCAAATGGATCGGTGTTTTCACATTACATTTCTTTATTTTTTAATAAAGAAGCTCCAGCAATTTCAGGGTGAGTCATTTCGAATGGATCTAAAATAATATCCAATTCCTCTTCTGTCAGTACACCATGCTCTAAACATAACTCCCTAACAGATTTTCCTGTTTCAATCGCTTCACGTGCAATACGAGATGCTGCTTCATAACCAATATGAGGATTAACTGCTGTAATAATTCCAACACTTTTCTCAACATATTGCTTCAGCAATTCTTCATTTGCTGTAATTCCTTCAATACAATATTCATGGAATACACGGAATCCATTATTCATAATACTAATAGATTGAATTAAATTAAATACAAGCACAGGCTCCATTACGTTTAACTCTAATTGTCCCGCTTCTGATGCTAGGCAAATTGTATGATCATTTCCAATTACTTGGAATGCGACTTGGTTAATCACTTCTGCCATAACTGGATTTACTTTACCTGGCATAATCGATGAACCTGGCTGACGTGCTGGCAATTGAATTTCAGCCAACCCAACACGTGGCCCAGACGCCATAATACGAAGATCGTTTGCAATTTTAGACATGTTCATCATACATACTTTAAGTGCTGCAGATACTTCTGTGTATGCATCTGTATTTTGCGTTGCATCAACTAAATGCTCTGCACCAACAAGTGGGAACCCACTAAACGTTCTTAAATGTTTTACCACCTGTTCAATATACGTAGGATTTGCATTTAATCCTGTACCAACAGCTGTCGCCCCCATATTCACTTCATATAAATGTTGACGAGACTGTTTAATTCTTTTTATATCGCGCGCAAGCACTCGGCTATACGCTTCAAATTCTTGTCCAAGGCGAATTGGAACTGCATCTTGTAAATGTGTGCGTCCCATTTTAATAACGTGATCAAACTCTTTTGCTTTTTTACGAAAAGCAGAATGAAGTTCTTCCATTGTAATAAGAAGCTTTTCTAACATCATAAGAGTTGCAATATGAATCCCTGTTGGAAACGCATCGTTCGTTGATTGGGCCATGTTCACATGAGTGTTTGGGCTAATTTTCGCATACGCACCTTTTTCATATCCCATACGTTCTAATGCTCTATTCGCAATTACTTCATTTGTATTCATATTAATAGAAGTTCCGGCTCCGCCTTGAATAGGGTCCACGATAAATTGATCATGAAACTTTCCATCAACAATTTCTTGCGCTGCTTCTGCAATTTCATGTCCAATGTCTTTAGCTAAGTAACCAGTATCTATATTCGCAAGTGCCGCCGCTTTTTTCACAATTGCCATTGCTGTAATGAGTGATGGATGAATGCGATATCCTGTAATTGGGAAGTTTTCTACGGCACGTAATGTTTGTACACCATAATAAGCTGCACTTGGTACTTCTTTTTCACCTAAAAAATCTTTTTCTATACGTATATCCTTCGTTGCTATCATTTTTATCACCTATACTTTTTCATTCTAAATCCTTATCCAAAAAATCCGCCCTCTAAAAACACGAGTATCATTCAGAAGAATTTTTCAGTATCCACCTTCACTATATAGTACCTTTTTTGAAAGCGCAAACATTTATTTTTCTGTATATCCTTTTTATTAAAGTTTATAGAAAATCATTCTCCTACTTTCCTTATTTCCACTCGTTTAATTTGATGCATATCCTTTTCAAGGACTTTAAAATAAAAACCGTGTTTCTCAATAATATCTCCTTCAGCAACGATTTGTTTTTGTACCATAATCCAGCCACCAATTGTATCTACATCATCAGCAATTAAATGTATGCCAAGCAAATCATTTACTTCACTAATAAGCACTTTTCCCTCTACGATTTTATAGCCTTCACTTACATGCTCTATAGGTGGATTCTCATCTTCATCGTATTCATCTCGAATTTCTCCAACAATTTCTTCTAAAATATCTTCTAGTGTAACAATCCCTGCTGTACCACCATATTCATCATACAATACAGCTAATGGAATGTGTTTTCTTTGCATTTGTAATAGTAAATCATGAATTGGAATATTTTCTAGCACTTCAATAACTGGCCTTGTATATGGCATAATCGAGCACTCCTCGTCCCGACTACCATCCATATAACGAATAAATAAATCTTTTACATTAACCATCCCAATAATTTCATCTTTATCTTCACCAAATACAGGATATCTCGTGTACTTTTCTTGCGCGATTACTTTAATATGTGTTTCAAATGGTTCGTCCTCATATAAGCCTACAACTTCCGTACGAGGTACCATAATTTCTTTTGCTACTCTATTATCAAATTCAAAAATATTATTTACATATTTAAATTCCCTTTGGTTAATCTCTCCGCTCTCATAGCTCTCAGATAAGATTAACCTTAATTCTTCTTCTGAATGAGCTACTTCATGTTCAGAAGCTGGATTTAATCCAAATAAACCAGTTACAACCCTCGCTGAACCATTCAAAGCCCAAATAAACGGATACATAACTCGGTAAAAATAAATAAGTGGCTTCGATAACAATAAGCTAACTTGTTCTGCTTTTTGTATAGCAAATGTCTTTGGAGCAAGTTCCCCAATGACAACATGTAAAAATGTAATTACTGCAAAGGCAATAATAAATGAAACTGTACTGGAAATTGCAGGTGAGAATTGCAATTTTAAAAACAACGGCTCGAGTAAATGTTTAATGGTTGGTTCCCCTAACCACCCGAGCCCTAAAGCAGTAATTGTAATACCTAGCTGACAGGCCGATAAATATTCATCTAAATTTGTAGTTACCTTTTTAGCGGCCAGTGCACCTCGTCTTTTTTCGCTAACGAGTTGATCAATACGACTGCTACGTACCTTAATAATTGCAAATTCAACAGCCACAAAAAATGCTGTTAACCCAATAAGAATGACTACCATCAATAATTTTAAAATATCCACATATGCTCTTTAGCTTTCTTAGCTAAAGTTACACCTCCTTTTAAAAAGAAGTTTCACTTTAGTTTCTTCAATTATTGGAAAGCAACTCTATATAAAATCCACCAATTTTCAAACCTCATACAATTCTAAAGGTAAACCATCAGGGTCTTGGAAAAAGACGAATTTCTTCCCCGTTATTTCATCAATACGGATCGGTTCGATCTCAACACCACATTGATTTAAATGCTTCACAGCTTCTTCTATATTTGTAACAGCAAATGCTAAATGTCTAAGACCGGCTGCTTCTGGAAAACTTTTGCGCTCAGGCGGATTTGGAAATGAAAATAATTCGATTTGATACTCTTCTCCTACACATAAATCTAATTTATAAGAATCTCGTTCCTTTCTATATACTTCATTCATTTCTTTAAACCCTAATATTCTAGTATAAAAATACTTTGACGTCTCATAATTCGAACAAATAATTGCAACGTGATGCACTCTACATATATTCATACTCTCTCTATTCCTTTCTTTACCAAAGATGCATATTCTCCCTTGAAATGAAAAACATATATAGCAGAATATCTCTTTTAGGGGGCTTACCATGAAATTCATTACTTTTTTCGTCGGATTAATTGTTGTTTTCTTGCTCGCTTATATTGCTAGCAATAATAAGAAGCATATTAAATTTAAACCAATTTTTATCATGCTTATTATACAGTTAATTTTAACCTATTTACTATTAAATACAGAAATCGGCCTCATACTTATTAGAATCATTTCCAGTTTGTTTACAAAGCTACTCGAGTATGCTGCTAATGGAATAAATTTCGTATTTGGTGGTCTTGCAAATAAAGGTGAAATGCCATTTTTCCTTACTGTATTATTACCAATCGTCTTTATTTCTGTTTTAATTGGTATATTACAACATTTCAAAATACTACCATTTTCCATTCGTTGGATCGGGTACTTTCTTAGTAAAATAAATGGTCTTGGGAAATTAGAATCTTACAACGCTATCGCTTCTGCCATTGTCGGCCAATCAGAAGTTTTTATTACAGTGAAAAAGCAATTAGCTCAAATTCCAAAACACCGTCTTTATACACTTTGTGCCTCCGCTATGTCAACCGTATCTATGTCTATCGTAGGTGCCTATATGACAATGATTGAACCTAAGTATGTAGTAACTGCACTCGTTCTCAATTTATTTAGCGGTTTTATTATCGTACTCATCATTAACCCTTACGACGTTAAAGATGACGAAGATATTTTAGAAATCAAAGGTGAAAAACAAAGCTTTTTTGAAATGCTTGGAGAATATATTCTTGATGGTTTTCGTGTAGCCATTGTTGTCGGCGCTATGCTCATCGGATTTGTCGCATTAATTAGTTGTATTAATGACTTGTTCCTCATTATATTCGGTATTACGTTCCAACAATTAATTGGCTACGTATTTGCACCTATCGCATTCCTTATCGGTGTACCAAGCTCTGAAATTGTAGCAGCTGGTAGCATTATGGCAACGAAGCTTGTAACGAATGAATTTGTCGCAATGATGGACCTTAGTAAAATTTCTAATAGCCTTTCTCCCCGTACAGTTGGTATTATTTCTGTTTTCCTTGTATCTTTTGCCAATTTTTCTTCCATTGGTATTATTTCAGGTGCGGTAAAAGGACTAAACGAAGAACAAGGAAACGTTGTTGCGAGGTTTGGCCTTAAATTACTATATGGAGCTACTCTCGTTAGTATTTTATCTGCAATTATCGTAAGCATTATGTTGTAATTAGGTAAAATTTTATCATTTTCTTATCCCTATCTTTTGTATACAATAACGAATAGGTGTCTTATAAAGTGAAACTTTAATCAGAGTGGGGCTATCCCCACTCTGATTATTAGCCTTCATCAATCGGGTATTTACGGGCAGTTATCTCCCACCTAACTTCATTGTATTCACTGGACTTTGAGGTGGGCGTTTTACTGCTCGTTAATACCGGATAAATAATCAAGACATCTATTTTTTATACATGTACAATCGCTTTTATTTAGCGTAAAATATTTTTTATGTGTTTGAATACACTTCTAAATGTATACACTTTGATAGTTTTAAAGGAGAAAAAATGATGAAATCCGACACGAACAACGATACGCGAGCCAAAAAAGGACGCTCAAAGAAAAAACGCCTACTTTGGTTCCTTCTTATTCCATTACTAATTGTAGCACTTGGAGCAGGAGGCTACTCCTTCCATATATACAGTAAAGCAAAGTCCGTCTTAAATAATGCTTATGCTGAACTAGGTCGAGGAGAAAAGTCCAGTAAACGTGAAAAAGCTGTTAAACCTATGACCGACAACATTTCCGTACTAATTATGGGTGTTGATGAAAGTGATATTAGGGAAAAAGATTATGGAAAAGCAACTCGAACAGATGCGTTATTACTTGCAACAATTAATAAAAACGATAAATCCGTTAAACTTGTAAGCATTCCACGTGACTCACGCGTCTACATTAAATCACGTGATAAATACGATAAAATCACACATGCGCACGTATTCGGTGGTGTAGACAGCACAATTGATACGGTAGAGAACTTTTTAGATGTTCCAGTTGATTATTATGTAAAATTCAATTTTAAATCCTTTATTAAAATTGTTGATTCTCTTGGTGGCATTACTGTGGACGTTCCAGTTGAATTCACAGAGCAAAATAGTAAAGATGAAGCAGATGCAATTCATCTAAAAAAAGGACGTCAACATTTAAATGGAGAAGAGGCACTGGCACTAGCTAGAACTCGTCACATCGATAGTGATTATATGCGTGGCCAACGACAACAGCTTGTATTAGAGGCCATTGCTGAAAAAGCACTATCTCTTAATTCCATTAATAAAATCGGTGGCCTACTAGACGCTGTCGATAAAGACTTAAAAACCAATTTAACTTTTGATGATATGATGACAATTACAAAAAATTCAATGGATTCAAATTTAAAGATGGAAAAAATGCAAGTAGAAGGTACAGATAAATATATAGGTGGTATTTATTATTACGTGCCAAATGAAAAAAGCGTCGATACTATTTCAACTACCCTTCAAAAACATCTCGGTGTTACGAATAAAAATGAACATAAAAAATTATAATAAAAAGGCTGCTAGATCATTCTAGACAGCCTTTTTATTATATTTTTCAACATATTTTTCATACACATTGTGACAAGAAGTGACAATTATTACAGCGATGTAACATTTTTTATGAAAACATTACACACACAGTGAAAATAATAGTATACTAGTACGTACATAATGTTATTTTCATCATTTTTATACAAAAAATGTAATACATATATTTATACATAAATTTCTGGGGGGAAATAAATGAAGCTAAGTAAAATACTGATTGGTTCTGCAATTGCTGGGGGCATATTACTTTGTGTAGGCGGTGTTGGGGGATATCAATATGTATCCAAATTAAATAATCAATTAGATACTACTGCATTACCAAATACTACATTTGAAGGTATTTCTCTCGATGGAAAAAATAAGAAAGATATTCAAGCAATTATTAATCAAAGGGTAACTGAATTAGATCAAAAATCCCTTACCTACATATTCCAAAACGATAAACAAACTTACACATGGAAAGATTTAGGGGTAAATTATAAAGAGAAAGATATTATTGACAAAATCTTCAAAGAACAAGAAGGAAACGTAATGAATCGTTACAAAATGCGCAAGCAAGCTGAAAACGGTGAATTAAAACGTGACTATAAATTAACACCACAATTAAATGCAACAGCTTATGAAACCTTTATAAAAGATAAATATAATGAAACATTAAAAAATCCTGTTAATGCAGAATTAAGCATTGAAGGCTCAACAGTAAATGTTAGTCAAAGCCAAAACGGAGAAAAAATTGATAAAGGAAAACTAAACAGTTTAACAAACGAAGCTATTACTACTGGTAAATCAGATGTTACATTACCAGTTACATTCATAAAACCAGAACGTTCTACAGAAGATATACAGAAAATGGGTATTAAAGAAGTCATTGCTGAATATTCTACTCCAATGGCTGGCCGTAACGGAAATCAATCATTTAACGTAAATAAGTCAGCTAATACTTTAAGTGGGGTTATTGTGGCACCTGATGAAACATTTAGTTTTAACGGCCGCGTTGGCGTAACTGATGCTGCACATGGTTACAAATCTGCAGCAGTATATTCACAAGGTAAAGTAATACAAAGTGCAGGCGGAGGAGTTTGCCAAGTCAGTAGTACTTTATACAGCGCCGCTTTAAGGGCTGATTTAGGAATTGTTTCTCGAAGCAATCATTCTATGCCAGTAAATTATTTACCACTTGGGCAAGATGCAGCAGTAGCAGATTATGGTCCAGATTTAAAATTTAAAAATAATACAGGCAATCATATTTATATTCAAGCATTTTCAAATGGAGGTAGTATTACTACACGCATTTTCGGTACAAATACTGGTAAAAATGTTGAAGTGTCTTCTCAAGTAATTAGTAGGACTAGTGATAAAATCACAGCGGTTACGTATAAAAAAGTAACACAAAACGGGGAAGTAATATCAAATGGACAAATTTCAAAAAGTGTATATAAAAGCGCCCCAAAAGAATAGATAATATCAACCGAATAACATAAAGAAAAAGGCGTGATTAAATCACGCCTTTTTCTTTTGCAGTAATAGTAAAAAAGTTTCAAGATGATCTTTCGTTTCTTCTAAAGACCACATACGATTTCCTTGCTTCGCAGCTAATACACACGCCTCTTCCCACGCGTTCTTTTTCTTCATATTTATTAATTCATCACGTAATTTCAAAACAATTTCTTCGTCTTCTTGTTCAATAAACTCTTCCATCACGCTTACTATTTCATCCTCATGAATACTTAACGTACAGTACGATTTAAGAAAGTATTGTAATGTCATATACATAATGTACTCCCCCTTCTTATTTATCAGATGGATAAGAAGTAATAATCTTAAACCCTAATTCCCCTGACTTATCTCTTGCTAAAACAGTAACAGTTTTTACCAACTTGTCTTTTACACTCATATTTTTCTTTATTACCGTTTTTCCAACAGGGAATGAATGAGTTGTATTTACTACGAGACGAGCCTCTTTAGAATTTTTTAACCAATCTTGAATTTCCTTGTCATGTTGCTTCAAGCTATCTTTTACAGCTTTCGTCGCTGTTTCTTTATCATAGTATGTACTTGCGGCTGACACTTTATCTGTCTTCAAGCGATTCTTCAAATCCTCTTCTGACTTGCCTACATGTCTTTCAATCGTATGACCATTTTTAGGTGGTCCTTCCATTTCATCTAAAATATTATCACTAATTTTTTCTACCGATGTAGCTTGATTACCTGTCTGTTTCTCTGTTTTTTGTTCTTTTCCTGCACATCCACTTAAGATCAGCATTAATGCCAATAAACTACTGAAGAAAAGACTACTTATTCGTTTCATCATATCACCTCTTCCATGATTATTATCGCAACTTCACTAAAAGTCAATTTCACAACGAAAAAATCTATCAGTTTTCATTTTTTTCATCTATTTTTCCATATTTACCCGCGCAATTTCATCAACCCTCTATTTTTCGCCTTTTATAATATATACCCCCTATATTTTATAATTATTTCCCGAATAAAATCACCAATAATATAATTATAAAACCCTTTTATAAAAAGGGTTTTATACTGTTTTTCAAAACGATTTAAAATACCCCTATTTTTATATACCTAATACCTATATAAGGTATCAGGACCCCTTCTTATCAACGTTTTTCTACATTATGTAAATTTCCCCTTGCCTATACAATCGAAATATGGTGTAATGCAAAAAAAGATAAAGGATTTTAAACAATGGCTGAAACGATTCAAAATTTCTTAACAGAATACTATTCAATCGCAATTCCACTTAGTATCTTAATTAACATCATCATTAGTCTTTTAGGTGTTATTCCTAGCATCTTTTTAACCGCCATTAATATACAGCTCTTCGGTGTAACAAATGGCACAATCATTTCGATCACAGGTGAGGCCTTAGGGGCTATTATCTCGTTTTATATTTACCGCCTGGGCCTTCAAAAGTTCACTCACGATAAAGTAAATAAGTACCCAAAGGTAGAGCGTCTTCTTTATGTAGAAGGTAGAGAGGCCTTTCTACTCGTTCTATCGTTTCGATTGATACCTTTCATCCCATCAAGTATCGTGACTTTATTTGCAGCTCTAGGGAAAATGTCATTACTCTCCTTCAGTATTGCCAGTACAATAGGTAAAATACCGGCCTTATTGATTGAAGTATATTCGGCATACCAAGTCATGAACGGAACAAATGAAGCGAAGTGGGTTGTAACAATCGCAGGCGTTATTGGATTGTTTTATTTGTGGAAAAAATGGAGAAAAAAATAAAGAAGGAGCCTATGCTCCTTCTTTATTTTTGAGGTATTTTATTACTAGCTCTTCCTTAAAGCCTTAGTTTACACCAACAGCACTAAATGATTGCTTAACTGCTGCTACTTCAGCAGAATTTGCACCATATAAGTCTGCAGCAGCTTGTACTGCACCAGCACGAGCTTGGCTAAATGTAGTAGATTGCGTGAAATACTGTGTATTTGCACGGTAGTAAATCGCACCTAATTTATCTTTACCGATACCAGTTACAGTTACACCATAATGCGTACCACCATTTGCTAATAAATAAGCTTGTTTATTAATAATGCCACTGTTTGTATGAACACCACCGTTATCACTTGAACCAGTGTAACGCTTAGAATAATGGTCTGGATCACCATACTTCGTAGGATCACTCATAGAGCGAAGTGCGTCTCCTGCTTTACCAGGTGTGTAAATATCTTCACCAATCTCCCAATCCGGGTTACGGTTATCATAGAATTCTACTAAAGTACCAAAGATATCAGAAATCGCTTCATTTAAAGCCCCAGATTCATTTTGATAAATTAGATTTGAACTATTTTCCGTAACAGCATGCGTTAACTCGTGACCAATTACATCAATTCCACCAGATAATGAAGTAAATGTTACACCATCACCATCTCCGTATACCATCTGTGATCCGTTCCAGAATGCATTGTTATAATTACTTCCGTAATGAACTGTTGATTTTAACGGCGCTCCTGCATCATTAATTGAATTACGATTAAATGTATTCTTATAGTAATCATACGTGATACCCGCATAGTAATGAGCATCTACCGCTGCTGCATCATACGCTGCATTGAAAACATTATCTGCATCTGCCCATAATGTTCCTGGTAATGTTGAACGGTTTTTCGCATCATATGTGAAAATCGTTGCCCCTCGTGTATTATCTTGTAAGTAGTAAGATGATCCAGATAACGTTGTATTAAGCGACTTCGTATCTCCTAGTACACCTTTACCAGTTCCTACTTTATTCGTTCCTGTTACAGGCTTTACAACAGCTTTCGCATCCTGTTTAGGAGCCTCCTGCTTAACTGGTGACTTATCATCATTCGTCACATGATCAATTGTATTAAACTTATTTAATACTTTACCGCTGTCTGCCTCAATGAAATAGTAGTAGTTTCCTGGGCTTGGATCTAAGAAGTTCAGATTTACAACATATGCATATGTTGTTTCCTCACCGTTTTGATATACATATAAGTCCGCTTTTGGTTCTACTTCATATTTCGGTGTTACCCCTAAATCTTGCTGCGCGATTTCAATTGCTTTTGCGCCTTCAATCTTATTTTTATTTTTCAACTTTTCCTTTTTGTCTAAATCAGGTGCAACTGTTCCAGACAATACTTTTAAAGAACCGTCCTTACTTACGTGAGCTACTTGAGTAGAACCCCATACAGGCACTCCTTCGTAAACTTGTTGCATACGTACTACTGTTGAATCAGTTACAGCATCTTTCTTCACTTGTTTCACTTTGAAAGAATCTTGCGCACTCTTTTCCCCTAGCTTGTAATCACCTTTTGCTGCGTTTAAGTAATCAAACACAACAGATTCTGCTTTCTTGCCAGTTGCTTCAGTTAGATCACCAGAAATAAACTCAGGTGACTGCACCGTCTCATTGTACTTCTTCGTAGAGAGCACATTTTTAGAATCCGCAAACGCAGAGCCTGTCCCTCCAAACGTTGTAACTGCCATTCCTGTCGCTAACACTAATGCTAAACTCTTCTTTTTCATATAACCTTCCCCCTAATAAAAAATTTTTTGAAAAAGAGTAGTTTCATATTAGCATTATGTTTCCACTATTAATATACTAAAAATTCAATTAATTTATTTCTCAAGTTTTGTAGAATTTTGAGGAACAAATATTGAAAAACCCCTTTCCTGTTGGAAAGGGGTTTCTGTTAAGAATTTATTAATTCTACTACTTTTTCTCCTTGACCATAAATATCCGATGTCCAAGCATATTGCGGTTCCAATACCACTAATACAGCTACCAAAGCCAAAGCACCAATAATTATTTTTTTCATATTATTTTCCTCCCTTTTCTTCTAATAAATTAATTGCTAATTTATAGTAGTTATTACTTTCCTTAAATTCTAGTAATTCCTCGTGATATCCTGCTAGTTCTAAATACACCATTTTTAATTCCTTTTTATTTTCTTCGCCTCTAAAAAATGGGATTGCCTCAACTTCTAAAAATCTTTTATAAACATCTTTCGTTTCAAAGTATTTATTCTTAAGCATTGAAAGTATATATAGCATACTTTTATACTTTTCATCCCTCTTGGCAACATCTATCCCTTTATTAATCCAATCTTTCGCTTCTTCAAATTCTTTTAATTCAATACACTGCAAAGCGATCTCATACACTGCATCAATATAATTTAAATCCTCTTCCTTTTTGTACTTTAGGCATTGTAAATAATAATCTTTTGCTTTTGCATAATCTTTTAAGTTATAGTACAAGAAGCCTAAATTATTTAAAGCAATAGCTGTTATACTTTCTTTATCAGCAAAAGAATTTGCTTCCCTCAAAATATTATTATAAATAGATAGTGCTTCATTATATTGCTTTTTTTGTATATAACTCAACGCAATAAGTAACTGGCAATTTATCACATAACGGAATTTATATTCATTCTTAAATCCTTCCATTGCTACATTAGCAAAATGTAAAGTCATATGTTCAACTTCTAATTCATTATAAACAAGAGCTAAATTGAAATATATTCCATTCTCATGATAACCTTGTTCCTTTGCCATTACTTCTGTTCGAGTCAAATACTCCAATGCCTTCTTATATCTATGTTGTAAAAAATAATATAACCCTTTGCTATACGTATATAATAATTTTTGGAATGGTGAATACTTTTTGTACATCTTCTTTAAGCTCTCTAACTCTTTTTCGACAGCAGGAAAATCCCTTTTCATAATTAAATAACGTGTATACAGCAGTTTATAATAATTTATAATTTCAAAATCCAACACATGCTTCATTTCACCTTGCAACTCTTCATATATACGTTCTACTTGTTGCTTGTCCAAATGAACTAGTGCATTCAACCATTCATCCAGCTTCCCCTTCACATCTTCTTCTACATCCCTCAAATCCGTCACAGCAATTTCTAATCTTGCGCAGAGCAATTGTAGAATTTCTTCTGATGCTTCGATCTTTCCATTTTCGATCTTACTTAAGTATGAGACAGAACAAATGCCCTGACATAATTCTTCTTGTGTCATTTTTTGCTGAAGCCGTTTGTAAAAGACTTGTTTGCCTATTTTTTCTAATGTTTGTTGCATTGTCCTCCTCCATTCTCATTACCCCATTACTCTAATAATACATAAAATTCGGAGAAATATAAATTGATAAATATAAATTTTCTAAAAAATATGCATAATTTCATTTTTTTCTCTCTTGACTTCACATCAATATCTCTTCTTTGCTACCAATGGTGAAAAATTGGTATACTATAACCAAATTATGGAGGTGTTCTCGCGATGACTCATTATAAAGACGATAGTTATGCCTTACATACAGACCTATATCAAATCAACATGGCTTATACATATTGGAAAGATGGTATTCATAATCGCCGTTCTGTTTTTGATTTATATTTTCGAAAGCTTCCATTTGAGAACGGTTACGCTGTTTTTGCTGGCCTTGAGAAAATTGTAGAGTACATTGAAAATTTCAGTTTTACTGAAAGCGATATCGCTTATTTAGCAGAATTACAATTTGAAGAAGAATTCCTTCATTATTTACAAAATATGAAATTCACTGGGACGATTCGTAGTATGCAAGAAGGTGAAGTTGTATTTAATAACGAGCCTTTATTACGTGTTGATGCACCACTTGGTGAAGCACAAATTATTGAGACTGCCCTCTTAAATATTGTGAATTACCAAACATTAATTGCAACAAAAGCAGCACGTATGAAACATGCTGCAAGTAATGATGAGCTTTTAGAGTTCGGCACAAGACGTGCCCATGAGTTCGATGCTGCCCTTTGGGGGACGCGTGCTGCCTTTATTGGTGGTTTCTCCTCTACAAGCAACGTTCGTGCTGGGAAACGCTTTGGGATCCCTGTAGCTGGCACACACGCTCACTCTTTCGTTCAAGCATATCGCGATGAATACGTCGCGTTTAAAAAATACGCTGAAACTCATAAAAAGTGCGTCTTTCTCGTTGATACATATGACACATTGAAATCTGGTGTTCCAAATGCAATTCGTGTTGCAAAAGAATTTGGGGATCGTATTGATTTCTATGGCATACGTCTTGATAGTGGTGATATGGCTTATTTATCGAAAAAGGCACGAAAACTACTAGATGAAGCAGGGTTTACAAATACAAAAATTATCGCTTCTAGCGATTTAGATGAATACACAATTATGCACCTTAAATCTCAAGGAGCAAAAATTGACGTATGGGGCGTTGGGACGAAATTAATTACGTCCTTTGAGCAACCTGCATTGGGGGCTGTTTACAAACTAGTTGCGATTGAAGATACTGACGGAAAATTAAATGATACGATTAAAATTTCATCTAACCCTGAAAAAATTACCACTCCAGGACTGAAACGAATTTATCGTATTATCAATCGGGTTAACGATCATGCAGAAGGCGATTATATTGCGTTAGATTCTGAAGAACCTGAAAAAGAAGAGCGCTTAAAAATGTTCCATCCAGTTCACACATATATAAGTAAATTCGTAACAAACTTTGAAGCCCGTGAACTGCATAAAGACATTTTCGTTAACGGTGAAAGAACATATGAACTACCAAGTATATTAGATATTCAAAAATATAATGAACAGAGCCTCTCTCTATTTTGGGAAGAATATATGCGAACTTTAAATCCTGAAGAATACCCTGTCGATTTAAGCCAAGAGTGCTGGGATCATAAAATGAATTACATTCAAACAGTTCGAGAACAAGTTGAAAAAGACATACAAAAGTAAACAGAGAAGTTTCCCCTTCTCTGTTTTTTCAATACTATATGGATATTTGTAAAAAATATACTAAAATAATAAGACGAATGTATTTTATTTGTAAATTTTAATATTTCACTATTTGAAAGTAAAATAATATTTGGTATTATTTTATTGAGTCAATTTCAACAAAATCACCAATAAAAAAGAGGACGCGGGTTGGTATTATCCCCTATAGGTAGACAGTAAAAAAAGAGTCCATCTGATATGATGGACTCAATACTGTTTTATCTGGAGGGGATTTTTTTATGGCAAGAAAAGGACAATCATTTCAAAAATATACAGAAGAACTAAAGCGA
>NZ_SEIY01000021.1:0-73662 GCF_004634455.1 Bacillus sp. 007/AIA-02/001 | reverse complement strand
GATTAGCTCAGCTGGGAGAGCACCTGCCTTACAAGCAGGGGGTCGGCGGTTCGATCCCGTCATCCTCCACCATATAAATTTTATATAAATAGTATTATCGCGGGGTGGAGCAGCACGGTAGCTCGTCGGGCTCATAACCCGAAGGTCGCAGGTTCAAATCCTGTCCCCGCAACCAAATGGTCCCGTGGTGTAGTGGTTAACATGCCTGCCTGTCACGCAGGAGATCGCCGGTTCGACCCCGGTCGGGACCGCCATTTTAATAAGGCTCGGTAGCTCAGTCGGTAGAGCAGAGGACTGAAAATCCTCGTGTCGGCGGTTCGATTCCGTCCCGAGCCACCATTTATTTTAATAAAATACGCCGGCTTAGCTCAATTGGTAGAGCAACTGACTTGTAATCAGTAGGTTGGGGGTTCAAGTCCTCTAGCCGGCACCATGTAAGTTTCGGAGGGGTAGCGAAGTGGCTAAACGCGGCGGACTGTAAATCCGCTCCTTCGGGTTCGGCAGTTCGAATCTGCCCCCCTCCACCATTTACATAGGGGCATAGTTTAAAGGTAGAACTGAGGTCTCCAAAACCTCCAGTGTGGGTTCGATTCCTACTGCCCCTGCCAAATATATTTACACAACATGGCGGTTGTGGCGAAGTGGTTAACGCACCGGATTGTGGCTCCGGCATTCGTGGGTTCGATTCCCATCAGTCGCCCCATTTTTATTTTAAAAATTGCAAATAATCTAATGGATACTTACATATAATTAAGTAAGAATTCGATGGGCTATAGCCAAGCGGTAAGGCAACGGACTTTGACTCCGTCATGCGCTGGTTCGAATCCAGCTAGCCCAGCCATTTTTGCGGAAGTAGTTCAGTGGTAGAATACAACCTTGCCAAGGTTGGGGTCGCGGGTTCGAATCCCGTCTTCCGCTCCAATAAAATTTAATATGGCGGCATAGCCAAGTGGTAAGGCAGAGGTCTGCAAAACCTTTATCACCGGTTCAAATCCGGTTGCCGCCTTTTCTTTTGTGCCGATGTGGCGGAATTGGCAGACGCGCACGACTCAAAATCGTGTTCCTTCGGGAGTGTCGGTTCGACCCCGACCATCGGTATCATGAACGGCGTAAAAAAGCTCTATACAATTAGTATAGAGCTTTTTTGTTTTCTTTTCATTACATGACAAAATAAGCAGAAAAAATATTGTATATACAATATTTCTTTCGAGTACTCTAGAGAGAATTTCTCCACCCCGGTGACATGAAGTTAAATCCGATACCACCAGTAGATATTAGTACATTATCAACGGTTAAGTTTGTAATCTCTAAAAACTTCTTTTTGTTAAATTATACTAGGTGCTTCTAAAATTCGTAATAAACGTAGGAATTCATGTATAATATAACTTGTCGAAAGAACAAAATGATAGTGATTTATATTATGTCTGTAATATGAATCAAAAATGAACTTTTTATATTTCTTTTAAAAATGTGTTGAACACACATTATATTTCATATTAATATTTTTATGTAGATTTAAAACGGGAAAGAGAGTGGAAAGTATGGGCCGTAAATGGAACAATATTAAAGACAAAAAAGCATCAAAAGATGCAAATACAAGCCGTATATACGCGAAATTTGGGCGTGAAATTTATGTGGCAGCAAAACAAGGCGAGCCAGATCCAGAATCAAACCAAGCGCTAAGAGTTGTATTAGAGCGTGCGAAAACATACAATGTTCCAAGAACAATTATTGATCGTGCAGTTGAAAAAGCAAAAGGCGGTTCAGAAGAAAATTATGACGAGCTTCGTTATGAAGGATTCGGACCAAATGGAGCTATGGTTATTGTAGATACACTTACAAATAACGTAAACCGTACTGCAGCAGATGTACGAGCTGCATTTAGCAAAAACAGTGGTAATATGGGTGTGAACGGTTCTGTAGCTTACATGTTTGATGCGACAGCTGTTATCGGCCTTGAAGGTAAAACATCAGATGAAGTTCTTGAAATTTTAATGGAAGCAGATGTAGATGCACGTGACATTCTAGAAGAAGAAGATTCTGTTATCGTGTATGCTGAACCAGATCAATTCCATGCAGTACAATCTGCACTTAAAGGTGCTGGCGTTGAGGAGTTTACAGTTGCAGAATTAACAATGCTTGCACAAAGTGATGTAACACTTCCTGAAGATGCTCAAGCACAATTTGAGAAAATGGTTGATGCATTAGAAGATTTGGAAGATGTTCAACAAGTTTATCACAACGTAGACTTAGGAGAGTAATACGATAGATGACCCTTTTCGCTTAGCGGATAGGGTCTTTTTTTATGAAGTTAATTAAGGTGATGAAGTATTAAAGGTATTTTGTTGTAGGTAGTGAATATGATTATAGGGATATATAAAATATTCATTATCTCTAGGAGGCTTAATATGGAACATAAGACACCAAAGCATATAGTTGCTGTAGCAGGTTATTTAACAAATGAAAAAAATGAAGTGTTATTAACAAAAGTGCACTGGCGAGCTGATACGTGGGAGTTGCCAGGAGGACAGGTAGAAGAAGGCGAAGCGCTCGATCAAGCTGTCTGTAGGGAAATAAAAGAGGAAACAGGGTTAACGGTGAAGCCTATCGGAATTACAGGGGTTTATTATAATACCTCTATGCATATTCTAGCTGTTGTTTTTAAAGTAGCATATATAAGTGGTGAAATAAAAACTCAACCTGAAGAGATACAAGAGGCTAAATTTGTTGATTTAAATGAAGAGAACATAGATGAGTATATAACGCGTCCTCATATGAAATCCAGAACGCTTGATGCAATGAGAGCAACACATTTTATTCCGTATGAAACGTGGGAAGTACAGCCGTATAATTTAATAGGAAGATTGTAAAGAAAAGAGTAGCCGATTTGAGATACATTCGAATCACTACTCTTTTTTGTATACTGTTTAAGAAAAAGGTCAAAATAATAATAACACTAGTATTGATTTATAGAACGTTTGTTCTGTATAATAAATCTATATGTTATATACATTTAGATTACTAGATAGTCAAAAGTATATATATTTGTAGATGATATAATTAAAGTGTAAAGTGAAAATATAATAGTCTTAAGGGTTTCTCTTTTATTGGTTATTCGTGCTTTAACATAACCTATATTCAATATTTCAGATGAATAGTAGATAAAAAAATACTGTGATACAATACTTTTTTATCCCACTATTTGCTGGGCAGTAAGCCTGATTGATGAGGGCTCATTAAAGTTTCACTTTATACCTTACAATGATGTAAGGTACGTGTAAGAGAAATCGATGGGATATTTTTTTACAACAATGTATTCTTAAAGTAAGAGTTATATGCTGTGTGGAAAAGAGGTGTTCAAGATGAAAGAACGAGTATTATCTAGGGTGAACTATCATCAAAAAGTTGCATTAAATCCAATGACTAAACTTTTTTATAAAGCCATTATATTATTATTATTGTTAAGTTGTACGTTATTATTCATTGGAAATGTAATGATTGAGAAAAGTGATATTAGTAAATTACATGTACCGGCTAAGTTAGAGGTGCCAGAATCATTAACACATGCATTTATTGCGACAGAAGATAAAAGATTTTATCATCATAACGGTTTAGATTATATAGCAATTATTAGAGCCTCAGTTGAGAATATAAAGGCTGGTGGTGTCGTGCAAGGAGGAAGCACGATTACACAACAGCTATCTAAAAATGCTTTTTTAACAAATGAACGTACATTTTCTCGTAAGTGGAAAGAGATTTTTTATACGAAAAAAATTGAACGCACATTTACGAAGGATGAAATTTTAAAATTATATGTAAGTAATATTTATTATGGAGAAGGAGCGTGGGGAATTGAAAAAGCAGCAAACCTTTACTTCGGTAAAAAGGTGAACCAATTAACGTTGGCTGAAAGTGCAATGATGGCTGCTGTAGTAAAAGCACCTGCTTATTACTCACCTGCCCAAAACTATGATAAAGCAGTAGAGAGACGAAATGTCGTTTTGAGACTAATGGAGAAAGAAGGCTATATAAGCCATGATGAGTATGTTCAAGCAGTTAGTGAGAAATTAGTAATTCGTCATGATATAAAAATAGAGCAGTCGATGTTAAATAGCGCGCGCAAAAAAGCAGTAAGTTAAGAGAAGTTCCTACAGAGGAGCTTCTTTTTTTGAATAAATTGTGACAAATTGTGACACAATATCGTCACAATTATTGTGTTTTTGTAATTTATGTGAGCGTGTTCATTGCGTGACGTATATAAGTGTTGATATTATGTGTATTGTGTACAATGCTGTATACAGAATATGAATTTAAAGAGGAATGTATATGAAATCAAATAAACTCATGGCTCTTGGTATAGTTTTTTCTATCGCAGTATTGATTGTAATTGGAACAATTGCGTATAGCATCATAAATGACAAAAAAGATAAAGGGAATGAGATGTTTGCTTATTCTACGCAACAATCTTTAGGGAAAGATGATGCTCCAGTTAAGGTAGTTGAATTTGGAGACTTTAAATGTCCTGCTTGTCGTACTTGGGATGTAACAGTATTACCTCGATTAAAAGAAGAGTATATTGATAAAGGCAAAGTGCAGTTATATTTTATTAACTTCCCATTTATCGGAAAAGACTCGGATTTAGGTGCAGCAGCTGGTGAAGCAATTTATAAACAAGATAAAGATTCATTCTGGATCTTCTATGATGAGATTTATCAAAATCAAAAGAAAGATACGGAAGAATGGATTACAGAAGATTTGCTTCTTAGCATTGTGAAAGAGAAACTTCCAAAAGTTGATGTAGAGCAATTTAAGAAAGATTTACACAGTAAAGACATTAAAGAAAAAGTACGTAAAGATTCAGATCGTGCTCAAAAATTAAAAGTTCAAGGTGCTCCTTCTGTATATGTAAACGGAAATCTTGCAAACCCTGATTTCGATAGTATGAAGAAGGCAATTGATAAAGAATTGAAAAAGTGATGAGGTCTCTCATCACTTTTTCGACTTTTTTCGATAAAATTCTTGCCTCTACTTTTTTTACATGCTATACTACTTTACATAAGTTATTCTAATATCTTATATGTAATTCATATTTGCGGGTGTAGTTTAGTGGTAAAACAAGAGCCTTCCAAGCTCTGGTCGAGAGTTCGATTCTCTTCACCCGCTCCAAATTTTATTAAATGTTTTTCTATAAATTGTGATCAACGCAGTGTTTCGTTTCCGAGATAAACGAGGCATTGCGTTTTTTAATGTTTGAAAAACCTAATTACATGCGAAAATAGAAGTAAATAATAGTATTCCAAAAGTGAATTACTAACCAATAGAGTCGTTACATAAGGGATGGATTCATCTGAGGAGGCGATTAAGAGTGGATTTTGAACAATTAAAGCAAGATGTAATTGCGTATAGTAAAACAATTGGCATAGATAAAATAGGCTTTGCGAGTGCTTCTCCTTTTGAGGAATTAAAGCAGCGCTTAATCCAGCAACAACAATTAAATTATCAATCTGGATTTGAAGAGCCTGATATAGAGAAGAGAACGAATCCGCAACTGTTATTACCGGGTGCTAAATCAATTATTGCGATTGCTTTAGCATATCCTTCAAAATTAAAAAATGCACCATTAAGTAAGCGTGGAGAACGCCGTGGGATTTTTTGTCGTGCTTCTTGGGGACAAGATTATCATCTTGTTTTACGAGATCGTTTGCAAAAATTAGAAGCATATTTAATTGAAAAACTTCCGGATATAGAAGTGAAGTCCATGGTTGATACAGGTGAATTAAGTGATCGAGCTGTATCAGAGCGTGCAGGCATTGGATGGAGCGGTAAAAACTGCTCTATTATTACACCTGAATTTGGTTCGTACGTATACTTAGGGGAAATGATTACAAATGTTCCATTCCCGCCAGATAAGCCGATAGAAGATCAATGCGGGGGCTGTACGAAATGTATCGATATTTGTCCTACCGGTGCTTTAATACAGGGGGGACAGTTAGATTCGAAGAAGTGCATTGCGTTTTTAACACAGACGAAAGGATTCCTACCTGAAGAATATCGCGATAAAATAGGAAATCGTATATATGGATGTGATACGTGTCAGACTGTTTGCCCGAAAAACAAAGGAATGGATTTTCATAATCATCCTGAGATGGAGCCGGATCCTGAGCTAGTTAAACCATTATTAACGCCACTTTTAACAATTAGTAATCGTGATTTTAAAGAGAAATATGGGATTATGTCAGGGTCATGGAGAGGGAAAAAGCCACTGCAAAGAAATGCGATTTTAGCATTAGCACATTTTAAAGAAACATCGGCAATTCCTGATTTAATTGGTGTTATGAAAGATGACCCAAGACCAGTACTACGCGGAACGGCAGCATGGGCACTTGGGAAAATTGGCGGAGATGGAGTAGGCGAAGCGATTGAGAAAGCGATGGAACGTGAGAAAGATGAAGAAGTGCTTCATGAAATGAATCGCGGGCTTGAATTGTTAGCACAGAAAAAAGAGTAGATAATATTTCCCTTTTTCATATTGTAATATGGGAGGGAGACAGAATGGTTGTAAAAACGAAGATTGAAAACCAAGTACAACAATTTTTAGCATATATAACGGAGAAAAGAACGAATGTGGATGGTATTGCTGAGGATTTACTACAAATGGCACTGAGAAAGAAACAATTGTTTCAAAGACGTAGTGCACATATAGTGAAAGCAACTGCGGATGTTTCTTTCATTAGACAATTAAATAGTAATGACCATCAAGAAATTGATTATCAAATACATTTTAAATATTTAATTAAGCATAAAGAATTATTTTATATTGAAGAGGAACAATTAAAACGAAGAGTTTGTTTAAATAATAGTCGGATTATAGGCGATTATGCTATTGAAGTGTCAGAAGAAATTAGAATGGGTGAGACATTAGAAAGGGAAATTACGAAAGAGAAGTACGGTTCTTATCAGTATAATCGTTTAGAGGCAGTGAAATATGCAGAGCGTTGGTGGGATGACCGAAATCCTATGTATCGTAATTTCCCTGATAATTGTACGAATTTCATTTCTCAATGTCTTCATACTGGAGAAGTACCTATGAGCGGATATCCTAATATTCGTAAAGGATGGTGGCAAAGGGAGAATCAGTGGAGCTGGAGCTGGGCTGTTGCACATTCTTTTTATTGGTATTTGTCAGGTGCTACAACAGGACTTCGAGCAGAGGCGGTAGAGAGGCCAGAAGAACTTATTCTTGGAGATGTCATTGCTTATGATTTCGAGGATGACGGAAGATGGAATCATACGACGATTGTAGTAGCAAAAGATGCAGATGGTATGCCGCTTGTAAATGCACATTCAGCGAATAGCCGTCGACGTTATTGGAACTATGAAGACTCTAGTAAATATACACCACAAATGAAATATAAATTCTTTCATATTATTAATGGGTAGAGATTTTTCGCTCAAGTGGTATAATACGTAGTAGACAAAAAACAGAGGTGAATATCGCGTGGGAGTACATGTTGTTTTATATCAGCCAGAAATTCCAGCAAATACAGGGAATATTGCTCGTACTTGTGCAGCAACTGGAACAGAATTACATTTGATTAGACCGCTTGGATTTTCAACGGATGATAAAATGTTAAAGCGTGCAGGATTAGATTATTGGCAGCACGTAAAAATTACGTACTATGATTCAATTGAAGAATTTTATGAAAAAAATAAAGACGGTGAATTCTTCTATTTAACAAAGTATGGCGAGAAAGCTCATACAGCGTTTGACTATAGCAAGCGCGAGAAGGATTACTATTTTGTATTTGGAAGAGAAACAAACGGCTTACCAGCTAATGTAATCGAAGAAAACTTTGATCATTGTTTACGTATTCCAATGACAGATAAAGTACGTTCATTAAATTTATCTAATACAGCAGCAATTTTAATTTATGAAGCGTTCCGTCAACAAAATTACCCTGGATTAGATTTAGAAATCGTTTATTAAAAGTCGCCATATGGCGACTTTTTTTTAAAAAATAAAAATAATATATAATCATACATTTAAAAGAGGGGACATAATCATATAGAATGGGATATATGATTAAAAATAGATAAGACGGGTTGAGATAAATATGAAGGAAGAATATAGTAATCAAAATACCTTTTTAAGTATGATAGATATGGATTTAATTAGACAAGGATTATTACATGCTATTCAAGATTTAGTATTCATATTGAAAGTTATTGATAATGAAACGTTTCAATATATGTATGTGAATAAAATAGGAATGGATTATGCTAGGTTAAGCGAAGAGTGCTATGGAAAAACTTTTGCAGAAGTATTACCAAAAGATATAGCGGGGATATTGCAAAGGCAATATGCAAAAGTAGTGAGAGAAGCGAAAGCACACACCTTTTGTGATGTAGTCAATTTACCAAAAGGTGAGATACATTATGAATCTTCACTTAATCCTGTCTGCGACGAAGAAGGAATATGTCAATTTGTTATTTGTATTACAAGAGATATTACAGCTCAAATTGAGGAGAAGACAGAGATACAGGAAAAACAAATGTTATTTAAGTCGTTACTGGAATATAATAATGACTCAATTATATCTATAGATTCTATAGGGAGAGTTACATATGCAAATCCGGCAACGTATGAAATATTTGGATACCGGTATGAAGAATTAAATAATAAATTTATTTTTGAGTTCATTAATAAAGAATATGAAAAAGATTTTCAAATTATATTTAAGGGATCGATGCAAGGAAAAGCAAAACAAATTGTTTCAAAGAAATATGTTCATAAAGAAGGGTACGAGCTATATATTTCTTTGAGAACTATCCCGATTATTGTGAACGGTGAAATTGTTGGGATTTATATTGTTACGAGAGATGTTACAAGGCAAGTATTAAACGAAATGCGAACAGAATATTTAGCTTACTATGACCAGTTAACGGGATTAATGAATAGAATTTCATGTACAAATAAGTTAAATACTTTTTTAAATGAGAGTGTAAATTTTGCACTTGTATTTATAGATTTAGATGAGTTTCATCGTATTAATGATACATTTGGTCATAAAGAGGGAGATAAAGTATTACAAAAAGTTACAGAATGTTTAAGTAATCTAAAAATAGAAGATATGCACTTATTTAGAGAACACGATGATCAATTTGTTATGTTGATAGAAAATATAACGAAAGAATATGTAGAGGAAGTTGCAAAAAGCATATTAAAAAACATTAGTGAATATTTTGTAATCGAAGAAGAAGATGTATATTTAAGCGCGTCAATTGGAATTGTAATGGCTCCAGCAGATGGAGAAGATGAAAAAATACTATTTCAGAGAGTCGATGCTGCTTTAGAAAAAGCAAAAGAAAAAGGAAAAGGACATTATCATTTTTATTGTAGTGGATTAGACTGTGAGCGTGAACAAAGGTTTATAATAGAAAATCAATTACATCGTGCTATAGAAAAAAATGAATTTTTCTTATATTATCAGCCACAAATTAATATTGAAACGAAAAAAATAGCTAGTATGGAAGCTTTAATAAGGTGGGAGAATAAGGAATTAGGATTTGTTTCTCCAAACCAATTTATTCCGTTGGCAGAAAGAACAGGATTTATTATTAAGCTGGATGAATGGGTAGTAAATCAAGTGTGTCAGCAATTGCGCGAATGGTTAAATAAAGGGTATGATGTGGTCCCAATTGCAGTTAATATTTCAGCTAGACACTTTCGTTCTATTACATTAATAGAGATGATTACACGGGCTTTAAATAAGTACAATGTACCAACTCATTTATTAGCGATAGAGGTTACAGAAGGAGCTCTTATACATAAAGATATATCGAAGAGAGTGTTACTACAATTAAAAGAGCAAAATTTAAAGATTCATTTAGATGATTTTGGAACAGGCTATTCATCTTTAAGTTATTTAAAAACATATCCAATTGATACTTTAAAAATTGATCGTTCTTTTATGGAAGGTATACATATAGATGAACGTGATACGAATATTACAGCTGCAATTATTCATTTAGCTCATACTTTAGAATTAAATGTAATTGCAGAAGGAGTAGAAAAAAAGGAGCAAATACAGTTTTTGAAAGAAAAGAATGTGAAGCTTGTACAAGGTTATTATTATAGCCGACCACTATCCAAATATGATATGGAAAATATGTATTATAAATAAAAAAAATGATGTGCTAAAAGCACATCATTTTTTATGTGTACCTGGTTTGTCATTGTAACCGGATGTAAAAATAGCTGTAAGAAATGTGAGTGATACACCTAAAATTAATAATAATTTCATACTAATATCCTCCTTACTTTTTTCGGTTCATGAGTTTTATTTATTACCCAAAATGTATGTAAGGTTCTTAGAAGAAAAGAATTTATTTATAATGAATAGCAGTGTAAAAACGTTAATACCTATATTATACAGAATTTTCTTTGAATTTTGGAGAGAATTTTAGTGTGCTATTATATATTTCGTTTTGATTTAAAGAATGTTTAAGGACATCCTAGCATACCTTTTATAATAATCCGATTGAACAAGGAGATGGGGGAGGAGCTATAATGGATATTCTAAAAAAGATTGAACAGCATCGAGCAGCAGAAGAGCGTTTACAATGGGAAGGTACGTTTGCGGAGTATTTGGAGCTTGTGAAAGAAAGACCATGGGTGGCTCAAACAGCACACTCTCGCATTTACAATATGATAAAAGATGCTGGAATTGAAGAAGTTGATGGTAGAAGAAAGTATAACTTCTTTAGTAATCAGCTCTTTGGATTAGAGGATGCTCTAGAACGTCTTGTAGAGGAATATTTTCATCCATCTGCAAAACGATTAGATGTTAGAAAAAGAATTTTATTATTAATGGGTCCTGTTAGTGGAGGGAAATCAACGTTAGTTACAATGTTGAAACGAGGATTAGAAACATATTCAAGAACAGATCGCGGAGCAATTTTTGCAATTAAAGGATGTCCAATGCACGAGGATCCACTGCATTTAATTCCACATCATTTACGAGATGATTTCTTTGATGAGTATGGGGTTAGAATTGAAGGGAATTTATCACCACTAAATGTCATGCGTTTAGAGCAAGAATACGGATCAAGAATTGAGGATGTAGTTGTAGAGCGTATTTTCTTCTCTGAAGATCGCCGTACAGGGATTGGTACATTTAGCCCGTCTGATCCAAAATCACAGGATATTGCAGATTTAACAGGTAGTCTGGACTTTTCTACGATTGCAGAATATGGTTCAGAATCAGATCCGCGTGCGTATCGATTTGATGGAGAATTAAATAAGGCAAACCGAGGAATGATGGAGTTCCAAGAGATGTTAAAATGCGATGAGAAGTTTTTATGGCACTTATTATCGCTTACGCAAGAAGGGAATTTCAAAGCGGGAAGATTTGCGCTTATTTCAGCAGATGAATTAATTGTAGCGCATACGAATGAAACAGAGTATCGCTCATTTATAGCAAATAAGAAAAATGAAGCATTGCACTCAAGAATTATTGTAATGCCAGTTCCTTATAATTTACGGGTAAGTGAAGAAGAACATATTTATGAAAAAATGATTCGTGAAAGTGATGTATCGAATGTTCACATTGCACCACACACACTTCGCGTTGCAGCAATGTTCACCATTTTAACTCGTTTAAAAGATCCGAAGCGTCCGGATATTGATTTAATTAAAAAGATGCGTTTGTATGATGGAGAAACGGTAGAAGGTTATAATGCGATTGATGTAGAAGAATTACAACGCGAATATCAAGATGAAGGTATGAAGGGTATTGATCCTCGTTATGTCATTAACCGAATTTCGTCTACAATCATTCGAAAAGAGGTACCATCTATTAACGCGTTAGATGTACTTAGATCTTTAAAAGATGGGCTAGATCAGCATCCATCCATTAGTAATGAAGACCGTGAACGTTACATGAACTTCATCTCATTAGCGAGAAAAGAATACGATGAAATCGCGAAGAAAGAAGTACAAAAAGCGTTTGTTTATTCATATGAAGAATCAGCTAAGACGCTTATGGATAATTACTTAGATAACGTCGAGGCGTACTGCAATAAATCGAAATTACGTGATCCGTTAACAGGAGAAGAAATGAGTCCAGATGAAAAATTAATGCGCTCAATTGAAGAGCAAATTGGAATTTCAGAAAATGCTAAGAAAGCGTTCCGTGAAGAGATTTTAATTCGCATTTCTGCTTATGCCCGTAAAGGAAAACGCTTTGATTATAATTCACATGAACGTCTTCGTGAAGCGATTCAGAAAAAACTATTTGCTGATTTAAAAGATATAGTGAAAATTACAACATCAACGAAAACGCCGGACGAAAATCAGCTTAAGAAAATCAATGATGTTGTTGCGCGTTTAATTGATGAGCATGGCTATAATTCTTCTTCAGCAAATGAATTACTACGCTATGTAGGTAGCTTGTTAAACAGATAGTTTGATAACAAAACGCTGTCTCTTGTATTTTGCGGGACAGCGTTTTATTATCCGTTCATATGTGTATAAAGTGTCATACCTTGTCCAAATATAATAAATTAAGATGCAATTTTATGAATTTATTGTCAATTATTTTTACAATATGCATATGATAGAGTAACCAACCATTCATACGAAAAAAGCCAACACAATACAATATGTTGCA
Source organism: Bacillus sp. 007/AIA-02/001 (assembly GCF_004634455.1). Classification (NCBI taxonomy): domain Bacteria; kingdom Bacillati; phylum Bacillota; class Bacilli; order Caryophanales; family Bacillaceae; genus Bacillus; species Bacillus sp. 007/AIA-02/001. The sequence continues at coordinate 60,991 of NZ_SEIY01000021.1, read as the reverse complement.
AAGTAAAAATGTGTGCAACAATGCATTGTGTTTCTTTCTTATCAGTGGCTGAATATTTCTTTCTATTATGTGAGTGGCAAAATTTTGTTTAGGATGCTCGGGGTATTGTATGAAAAACGTTATAAATGTTTATGGGATGATTTTCTGTGGGCAGTTACCTTTCAAACATTCTAGCTTGCACATTACAGAACAAAATTTATAGATTGCTGTTCATACAGGAAGACAATTACAGTAAGGAGGGAAAGGAATGGGCGAAGAAAATCAACCAAATTATACGATTTCACAGGAAAACTGGTCCCTCCATCGCAAAGGATATGACGACCAACAGCGCCATCAAGAAAAAGTACAAGAGGCAATTAAAAATAATTTACCCGATCTTGTAACAGAAGAAAGTATAGTTATGTCTAATGGCAAGGATGTTGTAAAAATACCAATTCGTTCTCTAGATGAATATAAGATTAGATACAATTATGATAAAAATAAACATGTTGGGCAAGGAAACGGTGACAGCAAAGTTGGTGATGTCGTTGCGAGAGATGGATCAGGTGGTCAAAAACAAAAAGGGCCAGGAAAAGGGCAAGGAGCAGGAGATGCAGCTGGGGAAGATTACTATGAAGCTGAAGTCTCTATTTTAGAATTAGAGCAAGCGTTTTTCAGAGAGTTAGAACTGCCTAATTTAAAGAGAAAAGAAATGGATGAAAACCGGATTGAACATGTTGAATTTAATGATATTAGAAAAACAGGATTATGGGGAAATATCGATAAGAAAAGAACAATGATATCCGCATATAAACGAAATGCAATGAGTGGTAAAGCATCTTTTCATCCAATTCACCAAGAAGACTTAAAGTTCCGCACTTGGAATGAAGTATTAAAGCCAGATTCAAAAGCTGTTGTATTAGCGATGATGGATACGAGTGGATCGATGGGAATATGGGAGAAATATATGGCACGTAGCTTCTTTTTCTGGATGACAAGATTTTTACGCACAAAGTATGAAACAGTTGATATTGAATTTATTGCTCATCATACAGAAGCGAAAGTCGTTACAGAAGAAGAATTTTTCTCAAAAGGAGAAAGTGGCGGAACGATATGTTCTTCCGTATATAAAAAAGCATTAGAACTTATCGATAATAAATATTCACCAGACCGCTATAATATTTATCCATTCCATTTTTCAGATGGTGATAATTTAACATCAGATAATGCTAGATGTGTAAAACTTGTTGAAGAGCTAATGAAGAAGTGTAATATGTTTGGGTATGGGGAAGTGAACCAGTACAACCGCCATAGTACACTCATGTCAGCCTATAAAAATATTAAAGATGAAAACTTTAGATACTATATTTTAAAGCAAAAAGCAGACGTATTTCATGCGATGAAAAGCTTTTTTAGAGAAGAATCAGGTGAGAAAATGGCATAACCTCTTTTAAAGAGGTTCTTTTTTTGTAAACTTTTTATTTTCCTAGTTGACAATGATAATGAAAATCATTATCATTTATTCGAGAAATGATTACATTTCGAATTATATATTTCGGAGGAGATGTAAAGTTGAAACAAAATAAAAGAAAACGTATAAATGCAATGATTATAGCGGCAGCGTTATCACTTCCGTTTGCTGTTTATTCAACACCTGCTTTAGCGGCAGTAGCAATTGAGGCGAATAAAACTGGACAAGGTTTAGAAGATGGTACATATGACGCTGTTATTAAAGCGTATAAAGATAAAACGAATGAAGAGTCTATGGCAGCTGTTTATATAAAGGATCCGAAATTAACAATTGAGAATGGAAAGAAAATTGTAACAGCAACATTAAGTGATAGTGATTTCTTTCAATACTTGAAAACAGAGGATATTCATACTCCAGGTGTGTTTCATGATGTGAAAGTAATATCAGAAGATAAAAAGAAAAATGGAACGAAAGTGATTCAGTTTGAAGTAGGGGAATTAGGAAAAAGGTATAATATGCGAATGCATATTTATATTCCAACAATGGCCTATGATAATAAGTACCAAGTACAGTTTGAAGTAAATACATTGAATTTAGAGAACAATGTTCCAGAAAAACAAAAGGAAAATAAAGAGGAGCAACAAGATGAAAACGGAAATGTAATATTAGATAAGCAATTACAAAAATATATTAATAAATATAACTTAAATAGAGATAATGTAGATGCGCCAATCACAAAGAAAGATTTATTACAAATTAAAACGTTATCCATTTATTCAGGTAAAGGAATAAATAAAATAACTGGTTTAGAGTATATGACAAACTTAGAGAAGTTGACGTTACGAGAGTCTAATGTAAAAGACATATCAGCCATCTCGAAGTTGAGAGGTTTGAAGTACGTTGATTTAACGTCTAATTCAATTGAAAGTATTCACCCAATTGAGCAGTTAGAGAATATTAATATGCTTTTTTTAAGAGATAATAAAATTTCTGATCTTACACCATTAAGTAAAATGAAAAAAATTAAAACATTAGATTTAATCGGTAATAACATTAAAGATATCCAGCCATTATTTACAGTATCAACTATGAAACAATTATACTTAGCAAATAATCAAATCAGTGATCTTACGGGAATTGATCGATTAAATAATGTGGAATTATTATGGATAGGGAACAATAAAATTAATAATGTTGAATCTATTAGTAAAATGAGTAATCTTATTGAACTAGAAATTTCTGATAGTGAAATAAAAGATATATCATCATTATCGCAATTAGGAAATTTACAAGTGCTGAATTTAGAAGAGAATTATATCTCTGATATATCGCCGTTGAGCACTTTAACAAATTTACATGAGATAAATCTTGGAGCAAATGAAATTTTTGACGTAAGGCCTGTTGAGGAATTAGGTAAGCGAATTTCAATTGATATTCAAAGACAAAAAATCTTTTTAAATGAAGGAAGCGTAGATGAAGAAATAAAAATCCCAGTATACAACCTTAAAGGAGAGCCACTTCAAAATATTAATTTGCAAAGTGAAGGGGCTACTCTGAATAACGGATTTATAAAATGGAATAGTCCTGGAGAAAAAATATATGAATTTAAACTAGATACTAATTCTACTGAAAGTAAAATAAGATTTAATGGTACGGTTATACAGAATATAGTTGAAAAACAAAAAGAAAGTCAAAATGTAATTCTCGATAAAACTTTACAACAACATATTAATAAAGAGAATTTAGGTAGAGAGAATTTAAACGCTCCTATTACAAAAGAAGATTTATTACAGATTAAAAAATTAGAGATACTTAAAGAAAATGGAAATGAGATAAAAAATATAACAGGTTTAGAGTACATGACGAACTTAGAAAAACTCACTTTAGAAGGAGTAGGCCTGAAAAATATTGAGTTCATCTCAAACTTGAAACAATTGAATAATGTGAATGTATCTCATAATCAAATTGAAGATATAACACCACTATCTTCATTGGAAAATTTACAGTGGTTAAATCTTGCGGACAATCATATTAAAGATGTAACGGTTATTGGTTCCATGCTAAACTTATTTAGCTTAAATCTAGCTGGGAATGAGATTCGTGATGTCAGGCCGTTAATACAATTAGGGCAGTGGTTTACAATTGATGTTGGAAGACAAAATATCATTTTAAATGATGCAAAAATAAACGAAGAAATTCAAGTTCCTGTATATGATTTAGAAGGAGAAAGTATTGAAAATATTCAATTGACAAGTGAGGAAGGGACGTTTAATAACGGAGTAATAAAATGGAATACGCTAGGTGAAAAGGTGTATAAATTTGATTTAGATTCTGATGAAATTAGCATAAGGTTTAACGGAACAGTTATACAGAATATAGTGGAAAAAGAAGAAGTAAAAGAACCGGTAAAAGAAGTTGAAGAAGCAAAAGAAGAAGTGAAAGAACCAACAAAAGAAGTTGAAGAAACAAAAGAAGAAGTGAAAGAACCAACAAAAGAAGTTGAAGAAACAAAAGAAGAAGTGAAAGAACCGGTAAAAGAAGTTGAAGAAGCAAAAGAAGAAGAAAAAGAGCCGGTAAAAGAAGTTGAAGGATCGAAAGAAGAAGTGAAGGAACCGGTAAAAGAAGTTGAAGGATCGAAAGAAGAAGTGAAAGAACCGGTAAAAGAAGTTGAAGGAACAAAAGAAGAAGTGAAAGAACCGGTAAAAGAAGTTGAAGAAACAAAAGAAGAAGTGAAAGAACCGGTAAAAGAAGTTGAAAGAACAAAAGAAGAAGTGAAAGAGCCGGTAAAAGAAGTTGAAGAAACAAAAGAAGAAGTGAAAGAGCCGGTAAAAGAAGTTGAAGGTACAAAAGAAGAAGAAAAAGAGCCAACAAAAGAAGTTGAAGAAGCGAAAGAACCAAAGAAAGAAGTAAAAGAATCAGCAACAGGATTGGATCAAGAGCCAAAAGGGAATAATCAAGTTGTTGAAAACGAGGGAAGAAAAGCAGACACTTTAAATAAACAACATACTAATAAGCCAGAGGAAGGCAAGAAATTTTTACCATCAACAGGCGGTGAAGCTAGCACTTCGACTTTACTTTCTGGCATAACACTTGTTCTTTCCGCACTAAGTATGTTCGTATTTAGAAAGAGATTATTTAAGAAATAAATAACGTTTAATCTTATTATTATATATAATTAATTTTTTCTTTTTTGAGAAGACATTATCATGGCGGTTTTATTAGAAACATGCATATGATGATGTCTTTTTTTACTAGAGAAGGATATTACTAGTGATTGTCTAAGTGTATTAGAAAAGGAGGGGAAGTTATGCATATTAATTCTATTTCAAAGATCGAAGAAGCTACAGAATTTATTTCGATGATGAATAAAGATATTACGCAGCATGTTGGTTATTGCGGGGAAAATCATGAAGAAATATTGGACGCTATTCTTCATGGTTTTTCTGATATAGGGTGGGAGAAGTCTTTTGTCGTTTCTTATAATGATAATAATGAAATTGTAGGTGTATTAGGATTTGATATAGATAAGGTAAGCGAAAGTGCGGAGATTTGGGGGCCTTTTATTATAGCTTCGAATTGGGGAGAGATTGCTTTAAGTATGTGGAAGAAACTTATCGAGAAAATTCCACTTCATATTCAAAAGTTTCATGGATTTTATCACGTGAAAAATAGTAATGGCATCGACTTTATGAAATATTTACAAGCTAAAAAACAAGAGAAACATAGCGTTTTAATTTTAAAGAAAACTAATGTGGAGCAATGTACAATAAATCAAGTAGAGGAAGCATCTCAACAAGTATTTGAGCAGTTTATTGTTTTACATAATAATATTTTTCCTAATACATATTATGAAGGAAATGAAATCATTGAACGTTTAAGTGATACGAATAAATTATTTGTAAGTATGAAGAATGGTAAGTTAGAAGGTTATGTATATGTTGAAGTAAATCCGGAGTTTCATGAAGCGAATATTGAATTTATTGCAACCGCTGAAAATAGTAGAAGAAAAGGTGTCGGAGAGCGGATATTACAAGGGGCAATTCAGTATATTTTCTCCTTCCAAGGGATGAGAGAGATAGTACTATGTTTGAATACGAATAATGATCGTGCGATGAAATTGTACAAGAAAGTAGGTTTTGAGGAAAAAGCATGTTTGCAACACTATATAATAGAGTGAAAAACCCATTCATATGAAAATGATCTTTCATATGAATGGGTTTTATTGCGGATTTAGAAGTGATTTGAGGCGCCAATCGTTACATAACCTTTTTTATTTTTTTCGGCACTTCTTTCGTTTGCAAATTAACATCTTCTTTTCGTAGCTCTTTAAAGAGTGAAGTAACCATAAGAACGACTACAATAGAAAATGGTAGCGCAGCAATTATAGCTGCGATTTGTAGTGCATTTAATCCTCCAGCTTGTAATAAAATAGCGGCAATTATCGCGATTGTTAATCCCCATATAAGTTTTAAACTATTTTTCGGTGATAAACTTCCGTTACTCGTTTGCATTGAAACAACAAATGTTGCTGAATCGGCAGAAGTAACGAAAAATGTGGCTACTAAAATTAACCCGATAATCGTTAAAAATGTAGAGAATGGTAGATGTGAAATAACAGCAAATAATCCAATCTCTGTACCATTTTTTGCAATTTCATCAGCTATTCCAAGCGATTGGAACATTTCCATATGGATTGCGGTACCACCAAATACTGCAAACCAAAATGTACAGATAAGAGTCGGGACTAATACAACTCCAAAAATAAATTCTCTTATTGTGCGCCCTTTAGAAATACGAGCGATGAATGTACCGACGAATGGAGACCAAGAAATCCACCATCCCCAATAGAAAATAGTCCAGTTTTCAATCCAAGAAGAAGATTTTTCATTAAATGCTCCTAAATTTAATCCCATACTAGGCAAAGCTCCAATATAAGAACCGAGTGTAGATGTGAAATATTTCATAATAAATACGGTTGGCCCTAAAAATAAAAAGGAGACGAGTAAAATACCTGCAAGAGAGAAATTTAAGTTACTCAAATATTTAATCCCACGATCTAAGCCAGTTTGTGCACTCGTTAAATATAAAACGGCGAAGATGGCGATAAGTACGAGCTGTGTAAGTAAAGTGTTATGAATAGAAGGGAATAAATAGCTTAATCCTCCAGCAATTTGTTGAGCACCAATCCCAACAGATGGCACAATGCCAAATACTGTGGCTAAAACAGCTAGAATATCAACTGTTTTTCCGATACGAGAATTTTTCGATCGATTAAATAATGGAGTAACTGTAGCCCCGATAGTGCTACCTTTTTGTTTGCGGAATGTGAAATATGCAATTGTTAAAGCAACCATTGCGTATAGTGACCACGGAAAGAGTCCCCAGTGGAAAAATGAATATTGCATAGCGAGTTTGGCACTTTCCTCTGTCCCCGCTTTTCCTGTTAATGGATCTGTAAAATGTGAAATCGGTTCAGCGATTCCATAAAAGAGGAGTCCAATTCCCATTCCTGCCCCAAACAACATGGATAGCCAAGATGAATAATTATATTTTGGCTTTTCTCCATCTTTACCAAGACGAATAGAACCGTACTTAGAAAATGCTAAATAAACAGCCAAAATAATCATTGTAGTCATAAGTAGAGAGTAAAACCACCCAAATTTATTGAGGATAAATGAGTTTAAAGAAGATGTAACACTTTGTAAATCGTAGCCTTGTATCCAACTTGCTGGGGTAATTCCCCATATAATGAATAATGTTGTTAGCAAGAAGGAGATATAAAATACACTGTTTTCTTTTTTTATCATAGAATCCCACCCTTATTTAATAAAGTTAACAATTATAATAATCATAACAATTAAGTTTTTAATTGTCAAAAAATTACCTTTTTATAATGTGAAAGGATGCAATTTGTTTTAGGGAGGTAAAGAGCAATGTGTTCACGATATGTACAAATTATAGGAAAAAATAATATGAAATATTGCATTTTATATTGTTACATCCAGATTTTATGTTAAATTCTTGAATGGAATATTAAAATAGGGGGCAAGGATATGAACAAGAAATCAAAGATCAATAAAGTGATGCTTAGCATTAGTACAATGGCTTTATCGTTAGGCGCACTTCAAACTCATGCAGCAGCGGAAGAAAAAGTACCGTATAACGTGTTGAAAACGAAACCGGTTGGAATTGAAAAGTCGGTAGATGAAGTTGGACATATTTCAAAAGTTGATGAAACTTTATCATTTCAAGAACGTTTAAAAGTAGGAGATTTTTCACAGCGACCAGCATCTATTACGAAGAAAACTGCAGTGAAGCAAGTTAAAGAAAGCTATTCAATGGCTGATTTAAACAAAATGAATGATCAAGAATTAGTTGAAACGTTAGGCAGTATTAAGTGGCACCAAATTACAGACTTATTCCAGTTTAATGAAGATGCAAAGGCTTTTTATAAAGATAAAGGAAAAATGCAAGTCATTATAGATGAATTAGCTCATAGAGGTAGTACATTTACGAAAGATGATTCAAAAGGAATTCAAACGTTTACTGAAGTGCTGCGTTCAGCTTTTTATCTTGCATTTTATAATAGTGAATTAAGCGACTTAAATCAAAGAAGCTTCCAGGATAAATGTTTACCTGCTTTAAAAGCAATCGCAAAAAATCCAAACTTTAAGCTTGGTACAGTTGAACAAGATACAGTCGTATCTGCATACGGTAAATTAATTAGTAATGCTTCAAGCGATGTTGAAACGGTTCAATATGCATCGAATATTTTAAAGCAATACAATGATAATTATACTACTTATGTAAATGATCGAATGAAGGGACAAGCAATATACGATATTATGCAAGGTATTGAATATGATATACAGTCGTACTTAACTGAGGCTCGTAAAGAAGCGAATGAAACGATGTGGTATGGAAAAGTAGATGGGTTTATTAATGAAATAAATCGTATTGCTCTTCTAAATGAAGTAACGCCAGAAAATAAATGGCTCGTTAATAATGGCATTTATTTTGCTAGCCGTTTAGGGAAGTTTCATAGCAATCCAAATAAAGGATTAGAGGTTGTTACACAAGCAATGCATATGTACCCGCGCTTAAGTGAACCGTATTTTGTTGCGGTAGAACAAATTACAACAAATTATAATGGTAAAGATTATAGCGGGAATACAGTAGATTTAGAGAAAATACGTAAAGAAGGAAAAGAGCAATACTTACCAAAAACGTATACATTCGACGATGGATCAATTGTGTTCAAAACAGGAGATAAAGTATCAGAAGAAAAAATTAAGAGACTATATTGGGCTGCGAAGGAAGTAAAGGCACAGTATCACCGTGTAATTGGAAATGACAAAGCGTTAGAGCCAGGAAATGCGGATGATGTATTAACGATCGTAATTTATAATAGTCCAGATGAATATCAGTTAAATAGACAATTGTATGGATATGAAACAAACAACGGTGGAATTTATATTGAAGAGACAGGTACATTCTTTACATATGAGCGTACACCAGAGCAAAGTATTTATAGTTTAGAAGAGTTATTCCGTCATGAATTTACTCATTATCTGCAAGGGAGATATGAAGTTCCTGGTTTATTTGGAAGAGGAGATATGTATCAAAATGAAAGGCTAACTTGGTTCCAAGAAGGAAATGCAGAGTTTTTCGCAGGATCTACTCGTACGAATAACGTTGTACCAAGAAAGAGTATAATTAGCGGATTATCATCTGATCCTGCAAGCCGTTATACAGCAGAGCGTACACTATTTGCTAAATACGGTTCTTGGGATTTCTATAATTACTCGTTCGCATTGCAGTCTTACTTATATACGCATCAGTTTGAAACATTTGATAAAATTCAAGATTTGATTCGTGCGAATGACGTGAAAAATTATGATGCATATCGTGAAAATCTAAGTAAAGATCCTAAGTTAAATAAAGAGTATCAAGAGTATATGCAGCAGTTAATTGATAATCAAGATAAATATAATGTACCGGAAGTAGCAGATGATTATTTAGCTGAACATGCACCGAAATCGTTAACTGAAGTGAAAAAAGAAATTAGTGGTACGTTGCCTATGAAAGATACAAAAATGACAAAACATAATTCTCAATTCTTTAATACATTTACATTAGAAGGTACGTATACAGGTAGTGTCACAAAAGGTGAATCAGAAGATTGGAAAGCAATGAGTAAAAGAGTAAATGAATCTTTAGAACAATTGGCGCAAAAAGAATGGAGTGGCTACAAAACTGTTACAGCATACTTCGTCAATTATCGTGTGAATAGTTCAAATGAATTTGAATATGATGTAGTCTTCCATGGAATCGCAAAAGATGATGGAGAAAATAAAGCTCCAACGGTTAATATAAATGGCCCTTATAGCGGTCTTGTAAAAGAGGGAATTCAATTTAAAAGTGATGGCTCAAACGATGAAGATGGAAAAATTGTTTCTTATTTATGGGAATTTGGAGATGGAAGCACAAGTGCAGAAGTGAATCCAGTACATGTATATGAAAGAGAAGGTTCTTATAAAGTATCGTTAAGAGTAAAAGATGATAAAGGCAAAGAGAGCAGAAGCGAAACAACTGTTACGATTAAAGATGGAAGTTTAACAGAATCAGAACCAAATAATCGTCCAGAAGAAGCAAATCGTATCGGGCTAAATAGTACGATAAAAGGCAGTCTTATTGGCGGGGACCACACTGATGTTTATACATTTAATGTAGCATCAGCGAAAGATATCGACATTTCTGTTTTAAATGAGTATGGAATTGGGATGACATGGGTACTTCACCATGAATCAGATATGCAAAATTATGCAGCTTACGGTCAAGCCAATGGGAATCATATAGAAGCGAAATTTAATGCAAAACCAGGCAAGTATTACTTGTATGTATATAAATATGATAATGGTGATGGAACGTACAAATTATCAGTAAAATAAGTGTCTTTCCAATGTATGTTTAACTTTACTTTTTGTAGAAAATAGTATATTATATAGATATATAATATACTATTTTCTAGGAGGAGCCTGTCACAATAGGTTTCTCCTGTTCTTTTTTAGAGGCCTGTCTTACAGGCTTTTCTTTAAAAGGTAAATAACTGAAAATTAAGAACTATAATCTTTGAAAGAGGTGGGGCATACATATAACAAAAAAGGGATTGTTTAAGAAAGGGGGATAAGAAATGGTCTTGTTTGGTTATCCACTTGAAACAATTTATTTATATGGATTTATTATTGCTACTATACTCACTGTTATTTATATCTTCTTTGGAGATATATTTGAATCGATATTTAGTTTTGGGGGCGGATCTGTATCCGTTGTTACTTTATTACTTAGTTTCTTCGCCATGTTATGTGGGCTTAGTTATATAGGAGAATATTTGTTTTCCTTTAATAGTATTACTATTTTCGGGGCTGCATGTGCTATATCCTTTATTGGTGTATTCATAATGAAAATACTAATTTTAAAGCCGATTGCAGAAGCAGAGCAAAATACCGTACAACGTATGGATGAATTTATCGGTTGCAAAGGAGAAGTCATTACGACAATTCCTACAGAAGGATTTGGTGAAGTATTAATTTCATCCCAATTTGGAAGTAATGCAATCCCAGCTAAAACAGTTGGAAAAAAAGATATTTCGCAAGGAACAGAGGTTATTATCGAGGGAGTCCAAGATGGTGTTTTACTTGTACAAAACATCGCTTATTCTTTAAAGAAACCAAAATTATAAGGGGGAATTTACATGACGATTCCATTAATTATCGGTGGAGTTTTACTCGCAATTTTAATTCTACTCATTTTAGTATTCATTACGAAGTATCGTACGGTTGGACCAGATGAAGCGTTAATTGTTACAGGGAACTGGCTTGGAGGCGGAAAAAATGTTGTTACCACTGATGATGGAAAGAAGATTAAGATTATTCGCGGTGGCGGTACATTCGTAGTTCCAATTATGCAACGAGCAGAGCCTTTAAGCCTATTAAACTATAAGTTAGAAGTGGGTACACGTGATACGTATACGAAGCAAGGTGTTCCAGTTACAGTAAATGGTGTTTCTATTATTAAAGTAGGTTCTACGATTGAAGAAGTATCTACAGCAGCTGAGCAATATTTAGGAAAAGAAACAGAAGAGTTAAAAGTAGAAGCAAAAGAAGTTTTAGAAGGTCATTTACGTGCGATTTTATCTTCTATGACAGTAGAAGATGCGTATAGTAATAGAGAGCAATTTGCTCAAAAAGTACATGAAGTAGCTTCTACTGATTTAAAGAAAATGGGTCTTCGCATCGTTTCCTTTACAATTAAAGAAATTATGGATAAGAATGGTTACTTAGATGCACTTGGTCAGCCGCAAATTGCGACAGTGAAGCGTGATGCAACAATTGCGAACGCAGAGCGTGAAAAAGAAGCACGTATTGAAAAAGCACGTGCTGAAAAAGAGGCAAAAGAAGCAGAATATCAACGTGATGCACAAATCGCTGAAGCTGAAAAACATAAAGAATTAAAAGTACAGTCCTATAAGAGGGAACAAGAGCAAGCCCGTGCAGATGCGGATCTTTCTTACGAATTACAACAAGCGAAAGCACAACAAGGTGTTACAGAAGAGCAAATGCGCGTTAAAATCATTGAGCGTGAAAAGCAAATCGAGTTAGAAGAAAAAGAGATTGCGCGTCGTGAAAAGCAATATGATGCAGAAGTTAAGAAAAAAGCAGATGCAGATCGCTATGCTGTTGAGCAATCAGCGGAAGCAGAAAAAGTAAAACAAATTAAAAAGGCAGATGCGGATCAATATAAGATTGAAGCTGAAGCGAGAGCTCGTGCGGAAGAAGTACGTGTAGAAGGTTTAGCGAAGGCGGAAATCGAAAAAGCGCAAGGTCAAGCGAAAGCGGAAGTACAAAAAGCACAAGGTACGGCGGAAGCAGATGTTATTAGATTAAAAGGTTTAGCAGAAGCAGAAGCGAAGCAAAAAATTGCAGAGGCATTTGAGTTATATGGCCAAGCGGCAATTATGGATATGGTTCTTAAAATGCTTCCAAGTTATGCGAAGGAAGTGGCAAGTCCGCTTAGTAACATTGATAAAATTACAGTTGTTGATACAGGCGGCGGTGGTAAAAATAGCGGCGCCGGAAAAGTTGCGGGTTATGCAACTGATTTAATGGCAACGATGCAAGAAACATTAAAAGCTTCTTCTGGAATTGACTTAAAAGAGTTATTAGAAGGATTTGCTGGAAAAGGAACAGTACAGCAATTATCAAGTGATAAACCTGTTGTATCTGTAGTAGAAGATGAGAAAAAGGGAGTAGAAAAAGAGAAAGAATAGTAAGGCGGGAGAGACCTCTAGTAAGTACGATGCTAGAGGTTCTTCTGTGAATTATAATATTTCGAATAATATACATTTTTATATATTGTTTTAATTATTTAATTTATATAGAATGAAAAAGGTATGTATTAACTCTTTAATAGAAAAAGAGACAAAGAGTTAATACAATTAATCGTGTAATTTATATAAATAAATTAAATGTGAGATAATTACATTTAAAACGGTATGGAGGGGTAGAAGTATGTTTCAAGGGAAATTAAGGAGTAGTAGTTTAAAAACAAAGTTACTTGTATCATTTATTATTATTTTAATTCTTCCAAGTATTGTAATTGGTTGGACGTCTTATCAACAGGCGAAGACGAATTTTAATGAAACGATTTTAAACTCGGCGAAAGATAATATAAAAATTTTGGATAATGTAATTAATAAAGAATTGGATAGTAAAAAAGTAGATGCAACTTATTTTACGAAATTATTCACACAATCAAGTTACCAAGCAGATCAAATTCAAAACATACAAAATAAACTAGAAGAATACAATAAACTGCATCCAGAAATGGAAGCAATCTATACAGGATCTAGTAATGGACAGTTCATTCAATCACCAGCTATTCAGATGCCAGATGGATATAATCCTACAGAAAGAGATTGGTATAAAGAGGCCGTGAAGAAAAGTGGAGAGGTAATTGTAACTGCTCCATATAAGTCAAAAACGACAGGGAATATTGTTATTACACTAGCAAAACAAAACGAGGATAAAAGTGGAGTTCTTGGGATTGACTTAATCATTAATAATATTGTTACTACTTCCAAGATGGTTAATATCGGTAAGGAAGGATATGTAGCGATATTTGATCAAGATAAAAATGTAGTAGCGCACCCGAAAATGAAGCCAGGAGAGAAATTAGAAGAGAAACTTAGTAAAGAATTGTATAAACAGGAAGCTGGAGATTTTTATTATTCATTAGATGGTGAAGATCGCAATATCACTTTTAAAACGAATAAGAAAACTGGATGGAAAATAGCAGGAATTATGCCTTCAAAAGAAATTATCGAAGCAGCTAACCCTATTTTCTATAAAACAATAACTGTTATTGGTATTTCATTAGTAATTGGTGGGATTTTAATTTACTTCATAATTGCTTCTATTATTAGTCCGTTAAAACAACTTGTTATATCATCGAAAAAGATTAGTGAAGGCGATTTAACAGAGTCAATTACAGTTCATTCTAAAGATGAAATTGGGCAGCTAGGAGAAAGTTTTAACGAGATGGCTGCATCGTTACAAAGTGTCATTTCCAATATAAACACTTCAGCAAGTCATGTAGCGGCATCTTCAGAAGAATTAACAGCTAGTATGAAGCAGACAAGCGAAGCAACGGAACAAATTACACAGGCGATAGAGCAAGTATCAAGTGGTGCAGAAATACAAACGAAAGAAGTTGAAGAAGGAGCAACATTGTTAGAAGAAGTTACAGAAGGAATTCAGCGTGTTGCAGATAGTTCTTCATTAGTATCTACAGCCTCTATGTATACGAAGAAAAAAGCTGAAAATGGTGGGAAGTTAGTTGAACAAACTGTGAATCAAATGCAATTAATTCATGAGTCTGTTTCGCAGTCAGACAAAATCATTGGTTTGTTAGACGATAAGTCGAAACAAATTGGAGCAATCCTTGAAGTGATTCAACATATTGCTGAACAGACAAATTTATTAGCGTTAAATGCGGCAATTGAGGCTGCGAGAGCTGGAGAGCAAGGAAGAGGATTTGCAATTGTAGCAGATGAAGTGCGAAAGCTAGCAGAACAATCAGGACAGTCTTCTACGGAAATTGGGAAACTAGTGAAAGAGATTCAATTTGATATAAAAGAAACAGTAAGCTCTATGAATCAAGTTGGAGTAGAAGTACAATCAGGACTTGTAGTTGCAAATGAAACGAAGCAAAGCTTTGCTGAAATATTGAAATCTACGGATGATACAGTTGTACAAATTGATAACATGGTAGATGTAGCAAAACAAATGACGGTAGATGCAAAACAAGTAAGTGCATCTATTAATGAAATTGCAGCTACAATTGAAGAAAATGCAGCAAGCGTTCAAAATATTGCTGGTTCCTCTGAGGAACAATTAGCTTCAGTAGATGAAATAAATGCAGCAGCAGTCCATTTATCACAAATGGCAGAAGAATTACAAGAGATGATTAGTAAGTTTAAAGTGTAATAACGAATGTTAAGAAACGAGGTAGTAATTTTACTTCGTTTCTTTTTTTATGAAGAGAAAAAGAAAGAAATATAGAGTAACCGTGTTATGATTAAGTATAATTAAAGAGACTGTATATTCTTTAAATTCTATCTTTAATCATGTTAGGGGAATGGTTTTGAAATTAAAAAAATTAAAACTCCAACCGAGAATTACATTAACTATTAGTACACTTATTTTAGTTGTACTTATGCTAACGAGTTATTTATTTTATTACATATTATCTGAAACGGTAGAAGAGCAAATTGGCAAAAGGGCTTTGCATGTTGCGAAAACAGTTGCTGCTATACCTGAAATAAAGGAAGCTTTTCAAAAAGAAAACCCAGCTTCTATTATTCAGCCGATTGCAGAAAGAATTCGAATGGATACAGAGGCTGACTTCATTGTAGTTGGAAATAAAGAGGGGATTCGATATGCACATCCTGAGCGAGATAAAATAGGAGAAGCGATGATTGGTGGAGATAACAAAGGCGTTTTATTAGAAGGAAAATCATATGTTTCGAAAGCAACTGGATCATTAGGCCCTTCATTACGCGGAAAAGTTCCAATCCGTAATCAGGAAAATGAAATCATTGGTGTGGTGTCTGTTGGATTTTCAATGGATGATATTCATGGAGCGGTAGAGGTGTATGGAAAGCGTGTATTTTGGATTACAATAATAGGCCTATTAATTGGAGTAATCGGCTCTATATATTTAGCGGCAAGTATAAAAAGAATGATGTTCGGTATGGAACCAGAAGAAATTTCATCTTTATATGAAGAGCATAGTACAGTGATTCAATCTGTACGTGAAGGGATTATTGTAATCGATAAAAATGGCATGATTAGTTTAGTCAATCAAGCAGCTTATGATATTCTTTCGCTAGATAAACAACAAAATATTATTGGGGAATTTATTTTAAATGTAATTCCTAATTCAACGATACTAGATGTACTTCAAACTGGTGAAGAACAGTTTGATCGCCAATTAAATATAAAAGGACAGGCTGTTATTGCGAACCGTCTACCTATTAAAGTAAAGAATAAAGTAACTGGCGTTGTATCGAGCTTACGTTTGAAATCTGAAATGGATCAGTTAACAGCAGAATTATCTCAGACGAAGCAATATACAGAGGCATTACGAGCGCAAGCGCACGAATATAACAATTTATTGTATACGCTTTCAGGTCTTATCCAATTAGAATCATACGAAGATGCTTTAGAGCTTATTCATAAGGAAACAGCGGTATATCAAGATTTTGTTCAATTTATTATGAAGCGGATTCAAAATCCATGGCTAGGTGGAATTTTAATTGGATTTTATAATAGAGCACGAGAGTTGAAGATTGATTTTATGCTAGATAGAGAAAGTGGTTTACACAAATTAAGTCCACATATTGAGAGTAATTATGTCGTTTCTATTTTAGGAAATTTAATTACGAATGCATTTGAAGCAATTGAAAAAAATGAAGAGAATGATAAGAGAGTAAGGATGTTTGTAACTGATATTGGAGAAGAAATATTAATTGAAGTGGAAGATTCAGGGCAAGGGATTCATGATGAAATAATTACTAGCATATTCTATAAAGGCTTTTCGACGAAAGAAGGAGGAGAGCGAGGATATGGATTAGCAAAAGTGAAAGAGTTAGTAGAAGATTTAAATGGAAGTATTGCAATCGAAAAAGGGGATTTAGGTGGTGCGTTATTTATTATTGCACTACCGAAAGAGAGAGGCGAATAGTAATGGGTGAGGAGATTGAAGTATTAATTGTAGAAGATGATATTCGGATTGCTGACATTCATCGTCGTTTTACTGAAAAAATTGAGGGATTTAAAGTAATTGGAACGGCAACGACTGGAGAACAAGCGAAAGAATGGCTAGAGCTTGTGAAGCCACAGCTTGTGTTATTAGATGTGTACTTACCTGATATGCAAGGAACGGAACTTGTCACATATATTAGGCATCATTTGCACGATACAGATATTATTATGATTACAGCGGCATCGGAAACAGATGTAGTGAGGCACGCCCTGCGGGGCGGAGTAACAGATTATATTGTAAAGCCACTAATGTTTGATCGATTTAAGGCGAGTTTGGAAAGTTATCAAAAAAAGATTGTGCAGCTGAAGAAAAATAATCAATTATCTACAGAACAAATAGAACATTTATGGTCTCAAAGAGGCGTAAAGGGAAATGAAATGGAATATGCCCCGAAAGGGATAGACCCCTTAACTTTAGCAAAAATAAAAAAACATATGTTAACAGTTAATGAAGAAGGCATTACAGCAGAGGTACTAAGTTCAATGGTAGGCGTAAGTCGATCAACTGCAAGGCGCTATTTAGAGTATTTAATATCTGGGAAGAAAGTCCACGCAGAGCTAATATATGGGAGTGTGGGGAGACCGGAGAGACGGTATTTTCTTGTTTCTTCATAATAAAAAACAGTAGAGGATTTATTTCTTCTACTGTTTTTTGCGTCTTATATTGGAATAATCCCAATTACAATGCCAGTAATCAACATCACCATTGTCGTTCCAACTGCCCACAATAAAGTAAAACGTTGATGTTCACCAAAATCAACTTTTGCCATCCCAACTAATAAATAAGTGGATGCAACAAGAGGACTTAATAAGTGAACGGGTTGCCCAAGTAAGGAAGCACGTCCCATTTCAGCTGCACTAATTCCGTAAGTAGCAGCAGCCTTAGTTAAAATAGGTAATACCCCAAAGTAAAATGCATCATTGAACATGAAAAATGTGAATGGCATACTAAGAAGAGCTGTAATAATTGGCAATTGTGGTCCAAGTGCATCTGGTATAAGAGTTACTACACTGTTAGCCATGGCATCTACCATTTTTGTTCCAGATAAAATACCAGTGAAAATACCGGCAGCAAATACGAGAGAAACAACTGCTAATACATTCCCTGCATGAGAAGCAATACGTTCTTTCTGTTGCTCTAAGTTTGGATAGTTAATCATAACAGCGATAGCAAAAGCGACTGTAAATAAAACAGGTAACGGCATAACTTCTAGTATGAGACAGACAAGTAATGTAGCGGTTAATAAAAAGTTAATCCATAGAAGTTTAGGACGTTTATGCACTGCGGCTTCGACAGTTGCAGCTTGCTCATCCATTGTTTGCATTTGTTTTAAATACTGTACATCCATAATTCCTAAACGTTTTCTTTCTTTTTTTCCAAGATAGTAAGCAACGAAAACAACCCAAATTGCACCAGCAATCATTCCTGGAATAAGAGGTGTAAATAATTCAGAAGCCTCAAGTCCAAGTGCGCTCATAACACGAGCTGTGGGTCCACCCCAAGGTGTAAGATTTGTTACCCCCGCCCCTAACATAACAACTCCAGCTAATATGAGGGGGTTCATTCCAAGGCGCTTATATAGTGGATACATTGCGGAAACTGTAATCATGTATGTTGTTGTACCGTCACCATCTAGAGAAACGATAATAGTCAATATAGCCGTTCCGACAACGATTTTTAAAGGATCTCCTTTTACAAATTTTAAAATCTTACTAATGACAGGATCGAATAAACCGCTATCAATCATAATCCCAAAATATAAAATAGCGAACATAAGCATAATACCAGTAGGTGCTAATTTTTGAATTCCCTCTAACATCATAGGCCCCATATTGGCATAGAATCCGCCAATTAATGCAAAAACACTCGGAATTAATATTAATGCTACTAGCGCTGACATACGTTTCGTCATAATTAAAAACATAAAGACAAATACCATCGCAAATCCAAGTAGTGCTAACATGTAATTTCCCCCTCAAAAGAATGATTGCGCTTTCAAAAAAGAATAAAAATTCAGAAAAAGGTTTTTTATTTATAATAAAAGCATCTATTCAAATGGTAAATAATTTGAAAAATAACATCATTAGAAGCATAATTTTTATTTTGTTCATTTTGTTCATGGTAGTTAATTTGAATTTTTAAAAAGTAAGCTGCTCCTCGTAAGAATGGTAGAATAAGATGAAAATAGTGAAGTGTGAAATAGGGAGTAGATGTTATATGAAAACGAGAATTGAAGAGATTTATAGCTCTTATGAAGGAAAAGTAGAGGAGATTTTTATTAATGAATCTTCTTACGTATATGAATGGGAGAAATTACTGATGATCCGAAAAAATGACGGTGAGCTTAAAAAAATTGCAGTCGGGATTAGTGGAAATATAAGATTGGTAAATGTAGAAGTTGGACAGGAAATTAGTGAGGATACATTATTAGTTAAATTAGAAGATGATTTATTAATTACAGGTTGTGAGTGATGAGAGATGTGTAGAAATAACTACACATCTTTTTTTGTTTCCTATATTACAAAAAGCACATTGTTTTTTCACAAATCTCACACAACCTTTTGGTATTCTTTTCGTGGAGTATACGGTTTCTAGGGAGGAATATTGATGAAAGTAAAATATGTCGTACTTGCTATATGTTTATGTTTCGTATTTACGGTAGTCGGGTGTGGGAAAAAGGAAACAGCAGCTGTTGCCATTGATGAGAAACATGATAAATGTGATATTTGTCAAATTGGGGTAACAGATAATCAATTTGCAACAGAAATTATTTTAGAAAATGGAAAAGCGTTAAAGTTTGATGATATCGGTTGTATGTATAAATGGATGGAGATCAACTCAGGTGAAAAGACGAAAGAGAAATTTGTTCGAGATTATGATTCGAAAGATTGGATTTCGTTAGAAGACGCTACTTACGTATATGATAAAACAATAACGACACCGATGGCTTATAATGTCATTTCATTTAAAAATAAAAAAGATGCAGAGAGCTTTGTATCTAACTATAAGGGGAAAGTTCTTTCATATAAAGAGCTAGCAGAGCATAAATGGGAAATGAATAAAGAGATGATGGGGAAACCGAAAGCAGGAAATCATGGTGGACATCATTAATGATAGAAAAAGACAACTATATAGTTGTCTTTTTCTATTATTACTCAGGTGCAAATATAGAAAAGGTGTAAAATTTTTAGAAGAACGGTTACAATGGAATATAGTAACCTAAAGCAATCATTTATCCCGCATTAACGGGCAATAAGATCCCCACCTCAAAATTTAGTGAAAGCAAAGAAGTTAGGTGGAGTCGGGCTGCCCGTAAAAGCCCGATTGGTGTGGGCTAATAATTAGTGGTGGATGAACAAAACCCCCACTAATTAAAGTTTCACTTTATGTACTTTTTAGAAATGTATACAAATGCGGTAAAAACGTGCTAAACTAATTGCTTCATAATGTTAATGATGGGGCCATCAGGCGTATCATTTCAATAGGTTGAGAAACATAGTATAAGCTTAAGATAATCCGATTAAAGAAGGAATATAAAGGGCTTATGGATAAATGTACTCAAGAAGAGTTATTGTATGTGATGGAGGAATGGTTAAGAAAACATTATCTTTCATAGGAGCTGTAGTTGTGAGAAAACAAAAAATTTTATTATGTATTTTATTAGGACTTTTAATGACGGTAGTGGCTTGCGATAAGCAAGAAGAACCAGAATCGAAACCGGTTCATGTGAAAAATGAAAAGAAAAAAGAGAAGCATAAAGAACAGGAAGAATCTAAAGAAGAGAAAAGTATAAATTTAATGGACAAACAGTTGTTACTTTCAGCTACCCTTGGAGACACAGAGACAGCTATGAAGTTGATTCAGGATGGAGCGAATATAAACGTAGAAGGTGACAACGGAGAAACGCCTGTCCTTGCAGCGACGTACCAAAATCATGTAGAGACAGTTAAAGCATTAATTGGTGCAGGTGCTAATATTGAAATTAAAGATGAGAAAAAAAGTAATCCACTTCTTTATGCAAGTAGAGAAGGATATACGGATATTGTAAAAGTATTAATTAATGCAGGAGTTAATACGAAAGAAACGACTAGGTCAGGTGGGACAGCACTTATTTCTGCATCTGAGCGTGGCCATGTAGAGGTTGTTAAAGAATTATTAGAGCATACAGATATTGATGTGAATTATAAAAATGAACGTGGTGGAACAGCGTTATTAGAAGCAATTGTATTAGGAAATGGTAGTGAAAACCATAAGAAAGTAATTCAATTGCTTATTGATCACGGTGCAGATGTAAACATGGCTAACAAGGAACATCTGACGCCACTGCAATACGCTGAAAAAAGAGGTTTTAAAGATATTGTAAATATGTTGAGGGTAGCTGGAGCGAATGAAGTAGTACAGCCACAACAACCAGTAGAGTAAAAAACGGAAAAATAATCCCATTTAGATAGACAGAATGAAGAAATCAGTTAGTATGATGGATTCAGTAATGTGTATTTGAATGGGATTTTTATTTTGAACATGAAAAATAGATTATGAATGGATGGTATATGGAGTAAATAAGGAGGATAAAAATGAGGCTCTCAAAACTTGATTTAATAGTAATTCAGGCAGAGGTTTTATTTGTTCATAATCAAGTAGGAAAAATGAAATATGTAAATGAACAAGGAAATCCGAAAGCACCACGTTTTTTTCTTGGCAGAACTCGTGAAGGGAGTATAACGAGATATCATTGTAATGTGGACGATGAAACGGTAAGTAAGATTGAGAAGTTAATTCGAGAACCTTCAAAGCATATAGAGATAGCAAAGATTATTAATATATTAAATGAAGAAAGAACAGTGGAAAATATTTGGATGGGTCCTGCTTTCATGTTTCATAGTAATTTACATAAGCCGACTAGAACAATACAAATAACTGAGAAGAATAGAGAGCTTTTGCGAGAAAATTTTCCTAATCTAATAGAACAGATGGAATGGAGGAAACCTTATTTTGCAATTGTAAAAAATGAAAAGGTAGTTTCCGTTTGTTGCAGTGCCAGAAGTACGCCCGTAGCTGCTGAGGCAAGTGTGGAAACTTTAGCGGAATTTCAAGGGAATGGATATGGTACTGATGTTGTTACAGCCTGGGCCTTATCAATACAAGAGGAAAAGCGCATTCCACTTTATAGTACTGCTTGGGATAACTTTGCTTCGCAAGCAGTGGCAAGCAAACTAAAACTTATTAACTATGGAATGAATTTACATATTGATTGAATTTTAAGTATTGTTTCGTTCTATTCGTTTGTATTCGAATATATGGATTAATGTAAATGGTGATATGGTGAATATTAACATTCGGTTAACACCTAATTAACAATCTATCAAAACTGACTTAATAAATGCGTAATATAGTAAAGGTAACAAAATAAATAGGGTAGAGAACATTTGAGAACACCCACTTACATATAATGTGCCACTTTCTTAGGTGTGCTCTATTCCCTAGAGTTCAAATAAGGAGAAAGGCGTTCTATGTAAGTAGGTGTTTTTAGTTTGGATAAAAATAGAACAGTTAGGTGGAAAAAATGTTTAAAGAACCTTATATTGCGATGATAAAGGATTGGAAAGGATACAAAGCATACAAAAAATTGCCGAAAACAGTTTTTCTTATGACTGGTTCAATGCTGGAATTACCAGAGCGTGTATATGAATTGCAGAAACATGGACATGATGTATTTCTTCATTGTGATTTTATACAAGGCTTAAATACGAATACAGAGGAAGCGCTTTTGTATATTCAAGATGTTATCGGGGCACAAGGTATTATTTCAACAAAGGGTTCAACAATTCGAAATGCTAATAAAATTGGATTGAAAACAATTCAACGTATTTTTATTGTAGATACTTTATCCCTTACTAAATCAATTGAAAATTGTAAAACGACTAAACCAAATGCAGTAGAGATTATGCCGGGGATTATACCTTCTATAATTAAACAGCTAGTAGAGGAAATAGAGTTTCCTATTATTGCAGGTGGGCTGATTCAAACGCGAGAAGATGCGGAAATTGCAATTCATGCAGGAGCAAGTGCGATTTCAACAAGTCATTATGAAGTATGGATACAAGAAGAAAAAAGGAGTGCAACCTTGTGATTGAATTGAAAAATGTTTCAAAGGTATATAAAAATGCAGAAGAGACAGCGGTTAAAGGCGTATCGGTTCATATTAAGAAGGGTGAATTTTTTGTTTTAGTTGGACCTTCGGGATGCGGGAAAAGCACATTATTACGAATGATCGCTGGCTTAGAAGAGACTTCTTCAGGAGATTTAATTATTAATGAACGTGTTGCAAATGATCTAGAGCCGAAAGACCGTAATCTATCAATGGTATTTCAAAATTATGCATTATATCCACACTTATCTGTAGAAGAAAATATTTTATTTGGACTTAAGGTAAGAAAAGTACAAAAAGAAGAGCGACAAAAGCGATTAATGGAAGCTATTGAAATGGTAGGACTGAAAGAGTATGTGAAAATGAAACCAGGCCAATTATCAGGCGGACAAAGACAGCGTGTTGCACTTGCCAGGGCAATTGTGAGTCAAGCGCCAATCTGTTTAATGGATGAACCACTTTCGAATTTGGATGCGAAATTACGTGCGCAAATGAGAATTGAAATTAGAGAAATTCAGCAGCGATTAGGAATTACGATGATTTACGTTACCCACGATCAAATAGAAGCGATGACTATGGGAGATCGTATCATGGTTTTAAATAAAGGAAGTATACAGCAAGTTGGAACACCACTTGACATATATAACGAACCAGCAAACGAATTTGTTGCAAACTTTATAGGTTCTCCTTCTATGAATATAAATGATGGGGAAGTAAATAAAGAAAAAGGTGTATTACATATAGGGCAATTGCAAATTCCATTATCTATTAGACAGTTAAAGCAATTACCAGAAGGAACAATTCGCATAGGCATGCGCCCTGAGCATATTGTACTGTCTGAGGAGGGACAAGAAGTGACGTTGCAATCTGTAGAAGTATTAGGGAATGAGTCTATATTGAACTTTGCGGTAAATGGAACAACTTGGAGTGCGAAAGTCATCGGACAGTTACTCTTGAACAAAGGTGACAAAGTAAAATTATTATTCTCGCAAGAAAAGTTATGCTTCTTTAATGAAAACACGAATGAACGCTTAAAAGTGGTAGCTGAAGAAGAGTTGAAAGTGGTGGCGAAATAATGATCGAAGTAAGTAAGTTACCAGTTCAAACAAAGGTGTCAAAAAAGAAAAAATTATGGGGGAGAACGAAAGATTTAAGAATAGGATTATTGTTTTTGGCGCCATCTATTTTGTTATTTTCGATTTTTTTGTTCTATCCATTGTTTAGGACAATTTACTATAGCTTTTATTTAACCGATATACATGGGGAAGCTAATCTTTTCGTTGGCTTAGAAAATTATCAATACTTATTCTCTGATCCAGCCTTCTACAAAAGTATAAAATCAACTTTATTATTTGTTTTATATACAGTGCCTACGAGTATTATATTTGCTTTGTTTCTTGCATTGATTGCAAATGGAAAAGTAAGAGGTATTGGGTTATTCCGAGTTCTGTTTTCTTCGACGATGGGAATATCAGTAGCTGCTAGTGCAGTGATTTGGCTATTTTTATTTCATCCAAGTGTAGGATTATTTAATAATATATTAGCTTCTATGAACCTTCCTGCAATCGCATGGTTAACGAGTCCGGACTGGGCACTATTCTCTGTATCAGTTACAACAGTTTGGGTGAATACAGGTTTTGCATTTTTAGTTATATTAGGTGGTTTACAAAATATCGATACGTCGTTATATGAGAGTGCATCTATAGATGGTGCTAGTTATTTATATAAACTTCGCCGTGTTACATTACCGATGCTATCACCAACTTTATTCTTTATTGTAACAGTAACATTAATTAGTGCGTTCCAAAGCTTTGGACAAATTGATATTTTAACGCACGGTGGACCAAATGATGCAACGAATTTGATTGTGTACTCGATTTACAAAGAGGCGTTTGTGAATCATCAATTTGGAACAGCAAGTGCACAAGCAATGGTATTATTTGTTTTCATTTTCCTTGCTACATTACTTCAATTTAAGTTTGCTGAGAGAAAGGTGCATTATAAATGATTGTTAAACAGTGGAAACAAAATTTCCTATTATACATGCTGCTCATTATTAGTGCAGTAATGGTATTTTTTCCTGTACTGTATGCATTTTTAATAAGTTTTATGACACCAGACGATGTTCAAATGAGAAGGTTATTTCCGACCCAGTTTACTTTTGATAATTTCATTAATATTTTTCAAAAAGTACCACTTTTTACATACTTATATAACAGTTTAATTGTATCGACAGTCGTTATGATTGGACAACTTATCGTATCAAGTTTAGCAGCTTATGCTTTTGTTTTTCTTCAGTTTAAAGGGAGAAACTTAATTTTCTTCTTGTTTATTTCAACGATGCTTATTCCGTGGGAAGCAACGATGGTGCCTAACTTTTTAACGATTCAAAACTTTGGTTGGATCAATAGTTTCGCCGGGATGACAGTGCCGTTTTTTGCAACAGCTTTCGGTATTTTCTTGTTACGTCAACATTTTATGACACTTCCGAATGAACTGAAAGAAGCTGCGTTTATTGAAGGGATTGGAAATATAAGATTTTTATTCAGCGTTGTAATTCCGTATTGTAAAACGAGTTTTATTACGCTTGGAGTATATAGCTTTTTAACAACATGGAATATGTATTTATGGCCACTTTTAGTGACCACTGATGAAAAAGTAAGAACAGTGCAAATCGGTGTGAAGCAGCTTCAGTCTCAAGAAGTTGCAACTGATTGGGGAAGCGTAATGGCCGGTGTTACGGTTATCGTTATTCCAACATTGATTTTACTATTTTTAGGGCAAAAGCAATTACAACAAGGATTAACAAAAGGTGCAATTAAATAATTAAGAGAAGGTGAGATTTAAATGAATCTAGTAAAAAAAGGTGCTGCTCTATTAATGGTAGCAACAATGGCATTATCTAGTGTCGCTTGTTCAAATAGTAAAACAGAGGGAAAACCTGAAGCACAGGCAAAAGTAGCACCAGTTGAAAAAAATGGTGATAAAACAGTAATTCGCTTCTGGCATGCGATGGGTGGAAAAACACAAGGAGTACTAGATGGTCTTGTTGCAGACTATAATAAGTCGCAAAATAAATATGAGATAAAGGCAGAGTTCCAAGGAACATATGAAGAGTCTTTAACGAAATTTAGAACGATGTCTGCAACGAAAGAAGCGCCAGCTCTTGTTCAATCGAGTGAAATTACAACGAAATATATGGTTGATAGTAAAAAAATCACACCAATTGATAGCTGGATAAAAAAAGATAAGTACGATACGTCAAAATTAGAAAAAGCAATTACAAATTATTATTCAGTTGATGGAAAAATGTATTCTATGCCATTTAATTCATCTACACCAGTATTAATTTATAATAAAGATGCTTTCGCAAAGGCGGGCTTAGATCCAGAGAAAGCTCCGAAAACATATGCGGAATTACAAGAAGCAGCGAAAAAGTTAACGATTAAAGAAGGCGGAAATGTAAAACAATATGGATTCTCCATGCTTAACTACGGTTGGTTCTTTGAAGAATTGTTAGCGACACAAGGTGCTTTATATGTAGATAACGAAAACGGTCGTAAGGATGCTGCAAAGAAGGCGGTATTTAACGGTAAAGAAGGACAGAAAGTATTTGGAATGTTAGATGATTTAAATAAAGCTGGCGCACTTGGAAAGTATGGAGCAAGTTGGGATGATATTCGTGCCGCGTTCCAGTCTGGACAAGTTGCTATGTATTTAGATTCTTCAGCAGGTGTTCGTGATTTAATTGATGCATCTAAGTTTAATGTAGGTGTTTCATATATTCCGTATCCAGAGGATTCGAAACAAAATGGTGTTGTTATTGGTGGAGCATCATTATGGATGACGAATATGGTTTCAGAAGAAACGCAACAAGGTGCTTGGGACTTTATGAAATATTTAACGAAGCCAGACGTACAAGCAAAATGGCATACTGCAACAGGTTATTTCTCAATTAATCCAGATGCATATAATGAGCCATTAGTAAAAGAGCAATATGAAAAATATCCACAGTTGAAAGTAACAGTAGATCAACTGCAAGCGACGAAGCAATCTCCAGCAACACAAGGGGCTTTAATTAGTGTATTCCCAGAATCACGAGATGCAGTTGTAAAAGCATTAGAAGCGATGTATGACGGGAAGAATAGTAAAGAAGCGTTAGATGAAGCTGCCAAAGCAACAGATAGAACAATTAGCATTTCAGCTCGTACGAGTCAAAAATAAGAGAAAGCCGTATCCTTAAAAGGGATAAGGCTTTCTTTATAGGGAGATAAGGGATCAAAGAAATGATGAAGTCTTATCTCTTTTATATGAGTAAAGGGTCTAGAGTGAATGTTGTCCTTTTCATTATTTATTTAACTCCATTGCGACTTGTTTACCATTTACGAAAACCTCTACTACCGCTACTACAACTTCCATTACTTTTTTCATCTCTCATCTCTCCTTGTTTTTTGTTTCATTTCTTACTTTCAGTATAAGGAAATACAGTAATTACAACTATCGAATTGGATGACAAGAGACTTACATTGTTGTAAGGATAATAGTTTAGTTTGTAATAAAGTGAAACTGTAATCAGTTGGGGGGGCGTACTGCCCGTTAATGCGGGATAAATTTGATTTAAGATTAAGATTCGGAAGTTTCTGTTGTTTTGAACTATAATTAGAAAGAGGGGGATAATATGAAAAGAATTCTTGTTATTAGTGATATTCATGGAGAGATAGAAAAGTTCGAACAGTTATTGGAAGAAGCACAATATGATGCGAAACAGGATCAATTAATCTTACTGGGAGATTATGTAGATCGTGGTCCAAATGCGCGTGCTGTAATTGAAAAGGTAAGAGAATTGAAAGAAGAGGGAGCACTCATTTTAAAGGGAAATCATGAAGATATGATGATTAAGGCGTTAACGACAAATGAGGAACGTTCATGGAACCATTGGGTAAAAAGAAATGGTGGAGATAAGACATTATATAGCTATGGATTTGTAGAAGAGGATATTGCGGTTAATGAGAAAGACTTCCAAAAACCGATTTTACACTCTCGTGTATTAGAGGAACATATAAAGTTTATTCAAGAATTAGATCATTACATTGAAACAGAAGAGTATATATTTGTACATGCTGGGGTTGAACCGATGAAACGAGTTTCTGAATCTGAACCATATACGTTAATGTGGATCCGTAATGAATTTCATAATGGATATAGCGGTGAAAAGGTTGTTGTATTTGGGCATACGGAAACAAAAACGCTTCATGGTAGTGAGGAGTGCGGAGTGTATTTTGGTAGTAATCGTATTATTGGAATTGATGGCGGGGCTGTGTACGGTGGTCAGCTAAATTGTTTGGAATTGCCGAGTAAAAAGGTATATGTAATAAAAAATTGAAAGAGATAAGAGGAATCTTATTTCTTTCAATTTTTTATTAAGCTAAATTTAAGACAAAGTTTTTATAATAAAACTTCAAAATTTTAGAAGGAAATAGTTAAAAATGAAAATACGTAATGTAACTACATTCTTTTGCTATGAAGAGAAGAAATGTAATAATAAATAGAATTGAACTATTTGATGGAAGGTGAGAGCATGCGCTTACTTGTAGTAGAAGATAATGCCTCGTTATTAGAGTCTATCGTACAAATTTTGCGTGATGAATTTGAAGTAGATACGGCAATAAATGGAGAAGATGGATTGTTTTTAGCGCTTCAAAATATATATGATGCAATTTTGCTGGATGTGATGATGCCAGGGATGGATGGATTTGAAGTAATTCAAAGAATACGTGATGAAAAGATTGAAACACCAGTCCTGTTTTTGACAGCGAGAGATTCTTTAGAAGATCGGGTGAAGGGATTGGATTTTGGTGGAGATGACTATATCGTTAAGCCATTCCAGGCCCCTGAATTAAAAGCGAGAATTCGCGCTTTACTACGCAGAAGTGGTAGTTTAACAACGCAGCAAACGATTCGTTATAAAGGGATTGAATTGTTCGGAAAAGATAAAGACGTTCAAGTAGATGGACAAAGTATTAAGTTGACATTGAAACAATATGAGCTACTAGAGTATCTCATTCAAAATAGCGGTAAGATTTTAATGCGTGAACAAATTTTTGATCGTGTTTGGGGATTTGATTCAGATACGACAGTAGCCATTGTGGAAGTGTATGTGCATCATTTGCGTAAAAAATTAGAACCATTCGGTTATCAGAAAGATATTCAAACTGTTCGAGGTATTGGATATATATTAAAAGAACAATGAAAAAAGGAAGTATGTTTCAAAAGACACGCATTCGTTTGACTATAGTGAATTCATTAGTATTTATCCTATTAATAGGTATATTAGGTAGTATTATTTATTCATACACATATAAGCGTATTTATAATGAAGTGGATCAATCTATAAAAATGATGGCTCAGTATAGAGAAAAATTAGATGTTAAAATACCACCAAGAAAACGTATGGAGAATATCCAAATTGGAGATCCGCGAGTAACTAGAATAACTTGGAATGGGAAAATAGTGAAAATAGAGGGCGATAATCGTAAATTCCGTTCAATTTTTGAAGAGAATTTGGAAAAGTTTTCTCCGGAAAAAATAGGGGAGTTACAAGATATCAAAGTACAAGGACGATATTTTAGAGCATTTTCGCTTCAAAAAGATGGAGAAATAGTTCAAATCGTGCGAGATATAACAGCGGAAGAAGGAATGTTAAATACTTTATTTTTAATCCTCGTTATAGGTTGTAGCATAGGAAGTTTATGTGCGATAGGTATCGGCTTTTTCCTAGCTGGCAGAGCACTCGTACCTATTCAAAATTCATGGGAGAAACAGCAGCAATTCGTTTCTGATGCATCACATGAATTAAGGACACCGCTTGCAGTTATTCAATCAAAAACGGATGTGTTATTTCAGTCACCATCCGCTACGATAGAAGAAAAAGCGATGGATATTTCTACAATTTCAAAAGAATGTAGGCGGTTATCAAAACTCGTTAGTAATTTATTATTACTAGCACGTTCTGATTCTAATCAAATTGAGATGGATAAAAAAACATTTGAACTTGATAAATTGTTAGAAGAAATAGTAGCTCCATATAAAGAGATTGCTTCTTATCAAGAAAAAGAAATGATACTAAAAGTAGAACGTGACGTATCTTTTATGGCTGATAGAGAGCGGATTCATCAAATGATGGTCATACTGTTAGATAATGCGATGAAGTATACAAACGAAGGCGGGCATATTCAAATTGATTGCACGCAAACGAGTAGTTCGATTCGCATACAGGTGAAAGATGACGGGATAGGAGTGAAAGAAGAAGATATTCCGAAATTATTTGATCGTTTTTATCAAGGGGATAGAGCAAGAAGTACGTCAGAAGGAGCTGGATTAGGTCTTTCAATCGCAAATTGGATTGTAGAAAAGCATTACGGAAAAATATCAGTAGAGAGCAAATGGGGAGATGGCACTTGTTTTGAAGTGATTTTCCCTAAAAACCAAAAAATATAAGTAAAAAGACGATCTTGTTTTTACAAGGTCGTCTTTTTTTAAGACAAAGTTAAGAAACTATTTATATTATATATGGCATGAAGAAAGTTCGTTACATGAAGAAGAGACTAGGTGTATGTGAGTGGGGTTTATCAATCATAATGTTATCTCAAGCAGCGATGAGATGTATGTATAGTATTAAAAAAACTAGGGGAATGATGGGAAAGAAAGTATAAGAGGGAGGAATTAATTTTGAAAAAGAAAATGATGACGGTATTCACTATTGGAGTAATGAGCTTAAGTATATTAGGGGGTGCCTCTCCTTCTGAAACATCAAAAGGAAAGACAGATTACACACAACGTAGTAAAGAACAATTAAATAATGGAAAGATACATGCTGTGCATACAGAAGAAAAGGCAGAGAATCTAGGTATTGAAACGGAAGGGAAAGAACAAATTACGTTAGAAAAAGAAATTCATGAGACAGAAGTAGGAAGAGAAGCGAAGCAGCTAGGAATTTCGATTGAAGGAAAAGATGTTGGGACGCTGTCAGAAGAAATCTATGAAACAAAAGTAAAGCAAGAAGCGTTAAAACTAGGCATATCTATAGAAAATACATCAATTGTAAATTTAATTAATCAAATTAATACGATTAAAATTAATGATGAAGCGGATAAATTAGGTATTTCGACAAATGGAAAAGAAATAGAGGACATTGCAGAAGAAATCTATGGAACGAAAGTAAGAGAGGAAGCAGGGAAGTTAGGTATTTCACCAAAAGGAAAAGAGATAGAAGTGTTAGCACAAGAGGTGTACGAACAAAAAGTGCAGGAAGAAGCAAAAAAATATCATATTGATTTATATGGGAAAGATATATATCAAGTATTAAGAGAAATTAATGAACAAAAGGTGCTACAATTGGCAGATGAGCTTAATATGGACAAAGCGAACATGAATATTCAAGAGCTAACAGAAAAAATAAAAAAAGATCAACCTGAGAGAGAAAAAGAACTAAATTTTGTACCAGTGATTCGAACGGATGCTGACGCATTTTATTCTTATTTAACGAACTAAAAAGGGCGTGAGAGTGATACGGAGGTTTAAGTGGTATATATGTATAGCATTACTAGCTATAGCGGTATGGAGTGTATATACAAATGGAATTACAAAGTATGGGGAGAAGTGGACATTCTTCAATATACAAAACGGGAAAGAACCGGAATTTAGTAATAATGATGAAAAGGTCATTTTATCAAGTGTACCATTAATTCAGCAACTACCAGAGCTAGATAGAGGCTGTGAAGTGACAAGCTTAGCGATGATGTTACAATACGCTGGTGTTTCAGTGGATAAGATGACATTAGCAAATGAAATAAAAAAAGTTGATTTTATAGACGATGGTGTGCGCGGGAATCCAAATGAAGGATTTGTAGGTAATATTTATACATTTTCTGAATCGGGATATGGTGTATATCATGGGCCACTTTTTCAGTTAGCGGAAAAATATTTACCTAATAAAGCTGTAGACTTAACAGGGAAGAATATAGAAGAAATTTATAAGAGGATAAAAGCAGGGCAACCTGTAGTCATGATCACAAATGCAACATTTGCACCATTAGATGCAGCTGAATTTACTACATGGGAAACAAATAGTGGAGATGTTTCTATTACGTATAATGAACATTGTGTTGTACTTATTGGATATGATCAGGAATTTGTATATATTCGAGATCCACTTGAGGATAGCTTAGATGTAAAAGTACCGAGAGAAACCTTTGAACAGGCATGGGTACAAATGGGAAGTCAGGCAATTAGTTATGTAAAGAGCGTCAAATAAATTAGGACGAAGAGTTTTAGTAATATGACTATAAGGCGAAGGGTAAAGATTTAAGGATTATAAGAGAAGTTTTATAGAGTAGAAGCTGTTAAGAAATAAGAGAACTTTAGCATATATAATGCTAAAGTTCTCTTATTTTTATGATTAAAATACGTATAAGGAGTGGATATGCAAAGATGCATAATTGACGAAAAATTTACATGTTATCATTATATATTGTTTTATGCATGTTAATTGTATAAAATGACACAAGTATCCACATTACATAAAGGAGGCTTATTATGCAAAAAATATTTAACTGGGTTAAATGTATGAGTATCAATAAAAAATTAATCATTTCATTCTTTATTATTTTAACTATACCAGGAATTATTATTGGTGGTGTTTCATATCAAACTGCCAAAACAAATTTTGAACATCAAATGACAGCTAAAGCAAAGGAGAATATTTCGATTTTAAATACTGTTATTTCTCAAAATATAGAAGAGAAATTTGTTGATGCGACGTACTTTGCAGACATCTTAACAGAAGATACATATCTAAATGGACAGGAAGAAATAGTAAGAACGAAGCTAGCGCAATATATAAAACTTCATCCAGAAGTAGAAGGTATTTATATTGGAACAGAGACGGGAAAGTTTATAAGAGAACCATTTATCCAAATGGCTGATGGATACAATCCAAGAGATAGATCTTGGTATAAAGAAGCACATGAAAATAAAGGGAAAGTAATTGTTACTTCACCATATCAATCAGCATCTACCAAAAATATGGTAGTGACAATTGCTAAAGAAGTAAAAGATGGTAAAGGTGTTATAGGAATTAACTTAAATTTAGATAACATCTTAAAAATTTCCAAAATGATTAATATTGGTGAAAAAGGTTATGCAGTTATTTTAGATCAAAATAAGCAAATTGTTAGTCATCCATCTAGAAAACCAGGTGCAAAAGTTACTGATCCTTGGATTAAACCAATTTATGAAGAAAAACAAGGAAATGTGTCTTATACAGAACAAGATGATAAAAAGAATTTAATCTTTGCAACAAATGAGAAAACAGGCTGGAAAGTAGTTGGTGTTATGTTCGATGAAGAAATTAACCAAGCTGCCAGTCCAGTGTTTTATAAGACTTTGATTGTCATTGCTATTGCTATTGCATTTGGTAGTATATTAATTTATTTCATTACAAAGTCTATTACAGGGCCATTACGAAAAATAGCTGAATCGGCATATAAAATTAGTAAGGGAGATTTAACAGAGAAAATTACAATCCATTCCAAGGATGACATAGGGAAATTAGGGAATTCATTTAATGAAATGTCTATGTCTTTACAGGATGTTATTACCCAAATTAGCTTTTCAGCAGAACATGTTGCAGCATCGGCTGAAGAGTTAACAGCGAGCGTACAGCAAGCAAATGATGCGACAGATCAAATTACAATTGCGATGGAACAAGTATCAGGTGGGGCTGAGTCACAAAGTCAAGGTGTTGAAGAAGGTGCGGCTACATTACAACAAGTAAATACAGCAATTCAAGATGTAACTGGAAGCGCAGAGTCAATTTCTATTTCCTCATTACATGCCCGTGAAAGAGCTGAAGAGGGAGAAGATTTAGTTGAACAAACCGCAAAACAAATGCAGTCTATTTCTAGGTCGGTATCCGAGTCAGATGCTATTATTAAACTTCTTGATGAGAAATCAAAGCAAGTAGGAGCTATTTCTGAAGCAATTCAAAACATTGCAACTCAAACAAACTTATTAGCTTTAAATGCGGCTATTGAAGCAGCAAGAGCAGGTGAACAGGGACGAGGATTTGCTATTGTAGCAGATGAGGTTAGAAAATTAGCAGAGCAATCAGGAGAGTCATCTGGAGAGATTGCAAATTTAATTGCAGAAATTAAGGCGGATATTGAACATACTGTTAAGGCGATGGATAATGTGAATGGAGAAGTTCAACAAGGCCTTGATGTTGTAACAAAAACGAAAGTAAGTTTTACGGAAATTTTAAGTTCTACTACACATATTGTTTCTCAAGTTAATCAAATGGTAGAAACAACGAAGAGAATTGCTGGAGATGCAAATGAAGTGACAAATGCTATTGATGAAATTGCAGCTGCTGCAGAAGAAAATACAGCTAGTATGCAAAGTGTTGCAGCTTCAACAGAAGAACAGGTTAATTCCATGGAGGAAATTAGTTCAGCTTCGCAAAACTTAGCTGAGATGGCAGAAGAACTACAAGCGATGACTAGTAAATTTAAAGTATAATAACAGCAGATAAGTAAGGTGAAAATAATATCACCTTACTTATTTTTCTATTCAGCAATTAGGGGAGTCATTAACAGGATGAAAAAAAGAAAAAGACTATGGAATTTATGGAAAACGATTACATTGTTAGTTTGTACAGTTGTAATTTTTTCTTTACTTGTGACAGATATATTAATTAGTCATAATGTAGAACGGACGACGGAGGATAGCCAAGCAGAGAAAGCAAAAACAATTGCACACATTGTGGCGAATGATTCGATTGTAATCGATGGTTTGGTTGGGAAAGCAGATACCTCTGCAATCCAAACGTATACAAATAGAATATTACAAAACACAGGTGTTCAATTTATTGTAGTTATGGACATGAATGGAATAAGAAAGTCACATCCAAATCCTCAAAAAATAGGGCATCATTTTATTGGGGGAGATGAAGGGCCTGCATTGAAAGGAAAAGAACATGTATCGTTAGCAGAAGGAACTTTAGGTATTTCCATGCGAGTGTTTGTACCAATATTTTCTGAAACAGGTGAACAACTTGGAGCAGTGGCTGTTGGTATTTCAGCAGATAATGTAAAAGAGAGAGTTAAGGAAAGTAGACATATTATTTATATTGGTGTCGGAGTGGGTGTATTAGTCGGAATTATAGGAGCAATATTGCTAGCTAGACATATAAAGAAAAGTTTATTCGGTCTTGAGCCGCACAGGATAGCAAAAATTCTTGAAGAAAGAAATACGATGCTACAATCTGTAAAGGAAGGTATTATTGCTGTAGATAAAGAGGCTAGAGTAACGTTAATTAATAATGAAGCGAAACGTCTATTTAAAAAAAGCGGACTTGAAGAAGATTTTATCGGTAAAGATGTTGAGTTGTATATGCCAAATTCACGTATAAAAGAAGTATTGCAAACGGGAGAAGTACAATTAAACGAAGAACAAAATATTTATGGAATTACGATTGTGACGAATCGAGTTCCTTTATATGTAAAAGGAGAAATAGTTGGTGCAATTGCAACATTTCGTGATAAAACAGAGATTAGAAAACTAGCAGAGGAACTAACTGGTATTAGACTATATGCAGAAGCATTACGGGCACAATCTCATGAGTTTATGAATAAGATGCATGTCGTATTAGGGCTTACACATATGAAACAGTATGAAGAATTACAGAAGTATATAAGCGGCATGGTATCAGAGCATCAATATGAAATTGGTGGAGTTATGAAAAGAATAAAAAGTCCAGTATTTGCTGGTTTTTTACTAGGTAAGCTCAGCTATGCTAGAGAGAAAAATATAAAATTAATTATAAGTGAAGATTCTTACATGCCGGAAATAGATGTTGAAAGTATTACTCATGAACTTATTACGATTGTCGGAAATTTAATTGATAATGCATTAGAGGCAGTTACGAATTGTGAAAAGAAGCGAGTTGAAGTTAAGATACAACATGGGGATATACTAACTATTACAGTGCAAGATACGGGAAAAGGTATACAAGAAAAAGAAATAGAGGAATTATTTACGAAAGGTTATTCCACAAAGGGAGATAACCGCGGTTATGGTTTGTATCTTGTAAAAGAAAGTATACAGCGAATAAATGGGGAAATTCATATGCATTCATTAGTAGGAAAGGGAACAACGATAACGATTGAAATACCTAAAGGTAGGGATGAGAGGCAAATATGATTAAAGTTTTAATTGTAGAAGATGACCCGATGGTAGCAATGTTAAATACGCATTATTTAGAGCAAGTAGGAGGATTTGAACTTGTTCAAGCAGTTAACTCAGTAAAGTCAGCGATAGAAATATTAGAGAAATCACGAGTAGATTTAGTATTACTTGATATTTTTATGCCTAAAGAGACTGGTTTTGAGCTTTTAATGTATATCCGGAACCAAGAAAAAGAAAGCGATATTATAATGATTTCAGCTGTACATGATATGGGAAGTATAAAAAAAGCATTACAATATGGCGTAGTAGATTATTTAATTAAACCATTTACATTTGAACGATTTAAAGAGGCATTAACTATATATCGAGAAAAACTTACTTTCATGAAAGAACAACAAAAAATTAGTCAATCGGAATTAGATTCATTAATTTTACAAAAAGAAAAAAGAGAGCCTACTGTGACGAAAGAGCTTCCAAAAGGGTTAACGAAGCAAACGTTGCAATTAATTTGGCAGAAGATCGAGTCTCTGAATGGAAGAGTATTTACAACAGATGAAATGGCACAATTAGTTGGAATTTCAAGAGTTTCTATTCGAAAATATGTAATGTTTCTGACTGACATTGGGGTGTTAGAAAACGAAATGATGTACCAACATGTGGGAAGACCTGTAAGTAAATTAAGATGTGTTGATCAAAAGAAAATAGAGTTTTACGTATAAGCGACTTAACATAAGTCGCTTATACTTTTTTTAATTACAAAATCAATTACAAAACTTACAAAAACTATTTTTACTATTGAAAGCGTTTTAATATTGTTATTAAGAAAACGAGGGGGTGCCATATGGGAATTCAAAAGAATGTGGAAGCGGTATCATTTTCTGAAGGAAATGAAGTACAAAGAGAATCTTTCGCTTCTAAAATTATGAATGTAAAAATCGGTGTTATACCTTTACCGTTATATGTAGTATTGGCTGCTATTATTTATGGGGCATCTGTATATAATAAATTGCCAGCAGATATGATTGGTGGATTTGCAGTTATTATGATCATGGGGATTTTCTTAGGCGATATTGGGATGAGAATTCCAATTTTAAAAAATATCGGTGGTCCAGCAATACTTTCGTTATTTATTCCATCATTACTTGTATTTTTTAACTGGATGAATCCAGCTTCAATGGAAGCTGCGACTATGTTAATGAAAAAATCGAACTTTTTATAT
Source organism: Bacillus sp. 007/AIA-02/001 (assembly GCF_004634455.1). Taxonomy (NCBI): domain Bacteria; kingdom Bacillati; phylum Bacillota; class Bacilli; order Caryophanales; family Bacillaceae; genus Bacillus; species Bacillus sp. 007/AIA-02/001. The sequence goes on along the minus strand of NZ_SEIY01000021.1, from coordinate 23,542 downwards.
TTATATATTTCTTGTTTAGTAGTCGGAAGTATTTTAGGAATGAACCGTAAAGTGTTAGTACAAGGTTTCGTTCGTATGTTTATTCCTTTAGTAGTAGGGACGTTAGCTTCTGTAGCAGTAGGATTATTGGTCGGTTCATTATTTGGATTTGAAATGAAGCACACATTCTTCTTTATCATCGTACCAATTGTGAGTGGTGGTATCGGGGAAGGGATTTTACCATTGTCGCTAGCTTATAGTGATATTTTAAATGAATCATCAGCAACGTTTGTATCACAGCTTATTCCAGCAGCTATTATTGGAAATATGTTCGCAATTGTAAGTGCAGGGTATATGAAGCGTTTAGGTGAGAAGAAACCGGAGCTTAGTGGTAACGGTGTATTAGTGAAAACAGACAATCAAGCAGAATTATTAAAAGAACAAAATACAGAGAAGCCAATTGACTTCTCATTAATGGGAGCAGGTTTATTAATTGCGTGTACGTTCTTCATCTTCGGAGGATTTGCTTCTAAGTTCATCGGTATTCCTGGGGCAATCATTATGATTTTCTCAGCAGCGCTTGTGAAATACTTTAAATTAATGCCAGCAAAAATGGAGCAAGGAGCATTCCATTTATATAAATTTATTTCGAAGAACTTAACTTGGCCTTTAATGGTTGGATTAGGATTGCTATATATTCCGTTAAAAGACGTAGCAGCAGTTCTTTCAGTAGGATATGTTGTTGTGTGCGCATCGGTTGTTCTTACAATGGTAGCATCAGGTTTTCTTGTAGGGAAAGTGATGAAAATGTATCCAGTTGAATCAGCGATTGTAACTGGATGTCATAGCGGTTTAGGTGGAACTGGAGATGTTGCTATTTTATCAGCTTCAAATCGTATGGAATTAATGCCGTTCGCGCAAATTTCGACTCGTTTAGGCGGAGCGGCAATGGTTGTAACAGCGACAATATTATTAAAGATGTTTTCATGATCAAACAAGCTAGCTATATTCATATAGCTAGCTTGTCAAATTAAGGGGAGATTATAAGTATGTTAGCAAATCAAATTAATGAAAGATCATTGTTATTGCATAAAGAATTAGTAGGGAAAATTGAAATTACAAGTAAAGTAGAAGTAAATTCAGCGGATGATTTAAGCCTGACGTATACACCAGGTGTAGCGGAGTCTTGTAAAGCAATTGCGGCAGATGAAGAAACGGTGTATGACTATACAGCACGTGGTAATATGGTGGCAGTTGTCTCAGATGGAACAGCGGTACTCGGTTTAGGAAACATTGGACCGAAAGCGGCTATGCCTGTTATGGAAGGAAAAAGTATTTTGTTTAAGAAGTTTGCGAATGTAGATGCTTTCCCATTATGTTTAGGCACAACGGATGTAGATGAAATCGTTACCCTTGTGAAAAATTTAGAGCCTACATTTGCAGGGATTAATTTAGAAGATATTGCAGCACCGCGTTGTTTTGAAATTGAAAAACGATTAAAAGAAGAAACGAATATTCCTGTATTCCATGATGATCAACATGGAACAGCTATTGTCGTTTTAGCAGCTGTTATTAATGCATTAAAAGTTGTTAGCAAACAAATGGATAATGTGAAAATCGTTATTAACGGTGCGGGTTCGGCAGGAATTGCAATTGGAAAATTATTATTAAAGGCTGGTGCAAAGCACATTACGCTAGTTAGCCTAGAAGGTATTGTTTGTGAAGGTGAAACATGGATGAACGAAGCGCAAATTGAAGTTTCAAAAAAGACAAATCGTGAACATGTGCGTGGAACGTTAAAAGAAGCGATTAACCAAGCTGATATTTTTATTGGCGTATCTGCTCCTAACGTATTAACGAAAGAACTTGTACAGACGATGAATGAGAAAGCAATTGTGTTTGCAATGGCGAATCCAATTCCAGAAATCTTCCCTGAGGATGCATTAGAGGCTGGGGCAGCTGTAGTAGGAACTGGGCGCTCGGATTATGCGAATCAAGTAAATAATGTATTGGCGTTTCCCGGAATATTCCGCGGTGCGTTAGATGTGCGCGCAACTGATATTACAGAAGAGATGAAATTAGCGGCAGCATATGGGATCGCTAACATCATTACTGATGAAGAACGTAATGCGAATTATGTAATCCCGAATCCATTAGATAAAAGAGTTGTTCCAAGTGTTGCGGAAGCAGTAGCGAAAGCAGCTATTGATTCAGGCGTGGCACAAATTACGAAAATACCACGTTATTAATAGCTAAAAGCAGTGCCTAAAAGGCACTGCTTTTTTGAGATAAGAAATCAAAATAATGAAGAAGTGTAGAATTATTTATGTTTCTTCACTATTTATTTAATTCCATTGCAACTTGTTTACCATTCACTAAAACCTCAGTTACTGCTACGATTACTTCTATCATTTTTTTCATCTCTCATCTCTCCTCGCTTCATTTCTTACTTTAAGTATAAGAGAAGAGAGATAATTCAACTATCGAAGTACATGACGTAGAAATTACATTGTTGTAAGAAAGTGGTTTATTTTTGTCACTTTACTTAGCGGTGATTACAAACTGATCATAATATTTTTCATTCACATAGATATTTAATAACCATAATCCAGATGAAGGTAGTGACATAGCGAGAGGGAGTTCGCTTGTAGTAGAATTGATTGTATTTGAAGTAGTCCAAGTTTGTTTGGAAATTTCTTTTTGAAAGAGTACTGGTGTTGGCGTTACAGATCCTTGTTTTAGCGCAATAATAGACAATTTTCCAGTAGGTATTTCAGAATCTAGAAAGTACCACATTATTTCATTTTGTTCATTTGCGATAATAGGACTATCAGCCATTGCGATTTTTCCTTCGATGCCTTTTAAAGGTATTTTTCCGTCTATGAATGAGGGGGCTTCTTCCCAATTTACATCTTTTAAAACACTAAGGTGAAAGAAGGAAGGTGCGTTCACTTGAGTGGATGAAGTTGCTATTACGTCTTTTTTTTGTTCTTTTGAATCCGGTTGAGTTTGTGTGCATCCAGTGATGAGGAGGGAGAGAAGTAGCATAGTTCCGATTTTTTTCATGGTGCCACACTCCTAGTTTTTATTGTTAGTGTAATTGTATTTGCTAGAAGGCGGGACAATTCCTTTAAAGTATAAAAAGAGGTTGTAAGTTTTGTACGACCTCTTTTGACATTTTTTATCCCGTAAAGCCCGATTGGTGTAGGTTAATAATCAGTGGGAGATAGCCCCACTAATTAAAGTTTCATTTTATATTTGTTCCGTTGTATAGGTTGGTTCGGTTTCTTTTTGAGGCATCGTCAAAAAAATAACGGACAGAACGATACATACGCCGCCTAATAATTGGTATGCTCCAAAAGCTTCATTTAGCCAAGTGATTGAAACGATGGCAGCTACAAGGGGTTCAATGCTAGATAAAATGCTTGTTTCTGTTGCTGCTAAATATTTAAGACTACCGATATATAGAAGGAAAGAAAGGGTACCACTAACAATGATAAGAATAAGCATAGAAAAAGTTTTCAGTGTAAGGGTTTGTGAAAATTGATTCCACCCGAATGAACGATTATAAATAAGTAGTGCAATTCCTCCGATTAACATCCCCCAACCAATTACTACAGTTGTCCCGCATTCTTTAATGAGAGAAGCCGGATGAAGGGTATAAAATGCAAATCCGATTGCTGTTAATATTCCAAAAATAATAGCTTCTTTAGATAAAACAATATTTTCAATTGAGCCATTTGTAATAATAAAGTATGTTCCTATTAGCGCGGCTATAATTGCGAATAGTTGCATGGAAGCAGGGAATTTTCTTTGTTCAAATGCGACATACACGGTAATAAGAACAGGACCTAGAAATTGAAATAGCGTTGCAGTGACCGCGTTACTAATATGAACCGTTTCGATAAAGGCGTATTGTGCACCGAGCATGCCGAGAATAGAAAAAATAATAAGTTGTATAGAATATCTAAGGTGTTTCCAAATTTGAAATATGTTTTGTTTCTTTATAAGTAAGAAAGACAAAATAAATATTCCTGCAAGCAACAATCGAATTGTTAAAAAATCAATTGAGGATACATTAGTATGCTGAAATAGCCACTGAATCATTGGACCAGATAATCCCCATAATGTAGCCCCTGTAATAATCATAATAAGTCCGATACGTCTACCGTTGTTCATTATCATGTTTCTCCTCTCCAGTATTTGATTTTTGATGTGTGACATGATAAAAGGAATTATATATAAAATCTGGTACTGTAAAAAGTATCAGGTTTTAGTTTTATTAAGGGGTCAGATACTATGTTAGAATTAACGCCTAATTTAAATATGAATAGTAAAAAGGCATTATATGTGCAATTGTATGAGTATATAAAAAAAGAGATTAAAGATGGATCAATTGTCCCTTTTACGAAATTACCGGCTAAGCGAAAGTTAGCGATACATTTACAAGTAAGTAAAAATACAGTAGAGGCAGCGTACGAACAATTACTTGCAGAAGGTTATATTGAGTCGATATCGAGAAAAGGTTATTTTGTATGCAAGATTGAGCAAATGGTTCATGTAGAGGATAGCGAAGAGAGGATAGAAGAAGTCCCGTTTCAGGAGAAGCGTTATAAATTTGACTTTACACAAACAGGAATTGATACAAATGCTTTTCCATTTAATATGTATCGGAAAATTGTAAATGAAGTATGGCAGCCGCATAATAACGAACTTCTCTTTCTAGGACACCCTCAAGGGGAAGCAAGCTTAAGAGAAGAGATTACGAATTATTTGTATGAATCTAGAGGTGTGCGTTGTTCAGCTAGTCAAATTGTATTAGGAGCGGGAACACAAATATTAGTGAAACTATTGTTTCAATTGTTAAAGGGAAGCAATTATGCAGTTGAAAACCCAGGGTATCATAGAAAGATGGTTGTTTTTGAACAGGGAGAAGCAAGAGTCCAAATGTTATCTTTAGATAGAGATGGAATTTGTATTGCAGATTTAGAAAATAGCAATGCGAATGTTGTATTTGTTACACCTTCCCATCAGTTTCCATATGGAATGATTATGCCTATTACGAGAAGGATGCAGCTTTTACAATGGGCAAAGAAAGAAGAGAGCAGGTATATTATTGAAGATGATTACGATAGTGAATTTCGTTATTCTGGAAAGCCTATACCGGCGCTGCAAGGGTTAGATACAGAGGGGAAAGTTATTTATATGGGGACGCTATCTAAAGCATTATTGCCATCGCTACGGATGAGCTATATGGTGTTGCCGAAGAAATTAATTAAAAAGTATCAACAGCAATATTTATTTTATACACAAAGTGTTTCAAGAATAGATCAAGAAGTGATTAGAAGATTTTTAAATGAAGGATATTGGGAAAAACATATTCATAAAATGCGTGTTGTCTACCGAAAGAAGAGAGATAGACTTGTTTTTGAAATAGAGAAGTATTTCTCTAATAGTGTTGAAGTGATAGGAGAAGATTCGGGATTACACATTTTATTAAAAGTGCATAATGGAATGCGGGAAGAAGAATTAATTCAAGAAGCTGCGAAATATAGTATTAAAATATATCCTGTGTCTACGTACTATAAAGACGGTATGGCGCCTGAGAGTGTAGTTTTACTTGGGTTTGCGATATTATCAGAGGAAGAGATTGCGAAAGCGATTCAATTATTACACACGGCATGGTTTACAAGAAAGTAAAAAACATCCTCCAAACATGAGGATGTTTTTTATTATTTATTTTCATCTAAGAATAAGACCATATGCTCTTCGTCCCAATATTGTCCGTTATATTTTAATGAACGTTCTTGTACACCGAATGTTTTAAAACCTAATGATTCATAAAGTTTTTTCGCTCCATCGTTGCCAACAACAACATCAAGCATAACTTGTTCTACTTCTAAAGATTTAGCAAGCTCAAGACATTCTTTAATAAGTGCTTTTCCTGCTCCAAGTCCGCGTGCTTTTGGAGATACATATACAGAACCGATTTTAGCTTTATGTTCTTGTTTTACATATGGTTTCGTTTCCAGTGTTGCAACCCCGATTAATTTTCCATCTTTAAATGCACCTAGCGTATAGTTTTCATCTTGTGCTAATTTTTGTGCTTTATATTCAATCGCACACTCTTTATTAATAATATCTTCATAAGAAGAGCTGAATGCTTCAGGGTTTTGCTTTAATCCTTCTACGCGAAGTTCTAAGTAAATTTCTGCTTCGTCTTTTGTTAATACATGGATATCCAATTATATCACCCTCCAAATCTTTGCAAATGTACCTTTATTTTATATTGAAATAAGAATAATTTCAAAAGCTTAGCTTATATGAGCTGTTTTTATGAACAAAATAACACCAGTAGTGTTTACTACTACTGGTGTTTTCACACGCATATTATTCAAAAGGTAGCTCGATTATAAAGTTTGTTCCCGCTCCTAATTGGCTTGTTACTAGAATAGAACCGTTATGCAATTCTACAATTTCCTTTGCAACAGCTAGCCCGATGCCTTTTCCGCCTGTAGCTCGTGTTCTAGATTTATCAACACGATAAAAACGGTCAAAAATATGCGGGATATCTTCTTCAGGAATACCTTCACCTTCATCTTGTACACTTATTGTAAAAGAATCTGTTTCCATGAGTACACGTATCGTAATGGATGTGTTTTCTGGCGAATGTTGATAAGCGTTGTGTAATAAATTTAACATAACTTGTTCCATACGTCTTTCGTCTATACAAACTTCTAAATCATCTTTGCAATATACATGAAGTTGCATTTGCTTATTCGTTAATGTTGTTTTTGTCTTTTCAACCATTCGTTCTAAAAATGGCTGAAGAAGCACTTTTTGTTTTTTTATAACAAATTGGTGTTGTTCTAATTGTACAAGCATAAATAAATCTTGGACGAGATCGGTTACACTATCCGTTTCATCCTCAATGATTTGTAAGTATTCTTCTCGCTCCTCTTTTGTTAAAGAGTCTCTCTTTGCTACCTTTGCATAACCTTTCATATAGGTCAATGGAGTTAATAGTTCATGAGCGACACTAGCGAGAAATTCATTGCGCTCTTTTTTCATATACGTAAGCTCACTCGATAAATCTTCAATTGTTTTTGCTAAACTTCCGAGTTCATCATTTCGTTTAATACCTAATTGAATTGGCTTGTTTAATTTTGACATTTTTTCTGTCGCTCTCTTCATTTTTATAAGAGGATCTGTAATAAATTTAGAAAAAACAAAGACAGAAATAGTTGTTAAAATAATCGTCAAAATACTAATGATAAGAAATTGATGCAGGAGCTTAAGTAACATCTTTTCTAAGAAAGATGTTTTTAATAACATATGTAAATTACCTTGAAATCCTTGAATTTCAAGTGGACTTACTGTTGAGATGAATTTTGATTTTTTCCAGTTTCTTTCTACAATTAACCCGCTTTTTGGAATAGATTTTGTTTTACAAATAAGTTGTTTTTGCATTTCTTTCGTTATGGGTTCTGAGTTAGAAATAATTTTGCCGTTATTGTCAGTTATAATGATTGTGATATCAGTATTAGCAATTAATTCGGAACCGATTAAATCTTCAGCCGCATGCTCGATAGTGAAATCCTGATACCGAGGGTGTTTAGGACGTTCTGTGTATTGCTGTTGTTTAGAATGATCATTCCATCTTGCACGGTTTACAATCTTATCACGATACCGATTACCTTTCTCTAATAGAGCATCGGTTTCTTCTTTCACACGCATTGTTGAAAGGCTTTTATAAAAAGATACGAAAGCAATTGTTTCAATACATAAAGCTAATATTAAAAAGTATGTCCCAATTTTAAGGGAAAGTTTACTCATTTTCTCACCATACCTTATTCATAATAAAGAGTCAGTGGTATACGATTTCCCACTGACCGAAGTAATTATTCACTTTTCCATTTATATCCGACTTTATAGACCGTTTCTAGGTAATCTTCAATCGGAAATCCTTTTTTGCGTAGTTTATCACGGATATTACGAATGTGTGAATCAATTGTTCTATATTCGATATCTGTTTCATAGCCCCAAATTTTTTCGATTAAATCATCTCGGCTATAAGCACGGTTTGTATTTTGCAAAAATAGTCCGAGTAACGAAAATTCGATAGGAGTTAGCGAGATTTTTTCATCGTACACTGTGACGGTATGTTTCGTTTTATCCCACTCAATACCATTGAAACTAACAAAGCCATCTTTTTTTGTACGGCGTAATATAGCCTCGATTCGTGCGACTAATACATGCTCATCAAATGGTTTTGTAATATAATCATCTGCGCCCATCGTGAGGCCTTTCACCATATCGTAGTTTTGGTTGCGAGCTGTTAACATAATGATAGGAACGTTAGAAATTTGACGAATTTGATAGCAAGTATCCCATCCATCCATATTCGGCATCATAACATCTAATAAAATAATATCGAATTCTTTTTGTTCGATTAATTTTAGTGCTTCAAGGCCAGAGGTAGCTTTCATACAAAAATAGCCGCGAGGGCTTAAGAATAGATCTAATAATCGTAACATACGTTCTTCATCGTCTACTAATAAAATTTTTACCATAATCTTGTGCACCCCAAACTGTTCATTCTACTTGTATAGTTTACATGAAAATAATAAAAAACTCTTTTTATGTGATTGAATGGAGGGATGATTTTTTCGCTCGGAGTAATTGACATAAAAAATGCACTAGTTTTGCACAACTATTTTTTATAATAAAAAACGTAGCGACACAAAATACCCTATGTTGCGACATAACGTCATGTCATTTTATTTATAAAATGACAATTCCATTCTATTGTGTATGTGAGATAGAGAGGGTTTTCGTATTCACCTCGCATCGGATAAGAAAAATTTCCTATCTCACACTTTTTTTAAAAGGAGATCATACACATGAATTCAAAAGAAGAAATTTCAAAAAAAGAAAAGCAAGATCGTAATACGGTTGTCATGTGCGTTGCCGTATCTATGGTTATTATTATAAGTTGTGTAAATAAAATTTTGGGGATTTTATAATATAAAAAAAGCTGATTGCTTCTTAAGAAGCAATCAGCTTTTTTCATTGTTAGGGGAGTATTCCTATATGATAAACCAAGGTAAAATTGCTAACCCAGAAGTTACAATTGCTGTAGTAAATATTAAAAGCATAGCTCGTTTGTTTTGTTTCATGTCACATTCTCCTCTACATATCAAGTACATGCGATCAGCGTGGGATATAGTTCCCCACTGAGTAAAGTTTCACTTTATATTTTTAGTATAATGAATGGTAAGGATTGGTACGATCGATAAAGGTGACATGAAGATTACATTGTTGTAATGCAAAAAAACATCTTTCTTATTAAGAAAGATGTTTTTGGAAAACTACCCCGCAAAAGCCCGATTGGTTCAGCTAATACTCAGTAGGGGATGGAAAAATCACCCACTGAGTAAAGTTTCACTTTATATTGAAGTATTAATCATTTAAGAACAGAACCATATGTTCCTCGTCCCAATATTGACCGTTATGTTTTAATGAACGCTCTTGTACGCCGTAAGTTTGGAAACCTAATGACTCATATAATTTTTTTGCTGCATCGTTACCAACTACAACATCGAGCATAAGTTGTTCTACATGTAATTTATCGGCATTTTCAATAATTGCTTTAATTAGAGCTCGTCCTGCTCCAAGGCCACGCGCTTTTGGAGAAACAAAAACGGAGCCAATTTTTGCTTTATGTTCTTGTTTAATAAATGGTTTTGTTTCTAAAGTAGCGATACCAATTAAATCATTATCTTTGAAGACACCTAGAGTATACTTATCCGGATTGCTTAATCGTTTAGCCATAGCAGCCACAGGATTTTCATGTTTAAGAACATCTTCATAAGAAGAGCTAAAAGCTTCCGGATTCTTCGTTAAACCTTCCATACAAACTTTTAAATATATTTCTGCGTCCTCTGTTGTTAATAAGCGAATTTCCATAGTTGTAACCTCCCTGGTGGATTTCAAATAAATCCATTACTTTTATAAGATTGAGTATATGTTTTGTTAGTATTCTCTTTTAATTTGTAAAAGAATGAAAAGATATATGCTACAATGTTTTGTTTTAATTATGTAATGAAATTATATATTAACTTTGTTAACTATTCAAGTGTTTAATATGTTACATTTTTATAACTAAAATAACTCCTCGATTGAGGAGTTATTTTTTAAACATTGGATTGATAGCCATCAATTCGTTTTGGATGTGTGTAAATATTACAAGATTCATTTCTAATAAACCCTACGACTGTAATGCCTAAATCATGGGCAAGTTGCAATGCCAGTTTTGTTGGAGCGGATTTAGATAGAACAATTTCACATCCGATTTTTGAAACTTTGAGTAAAATTTCGGATGAAATACGTCCGCTAAATGCGATGATTTTTCCTTTAATGGATATATCGTTACGCAAACAATGACCATATATTTTATCTAATGCATTATGTCTTCCAATATCCATTCTTGATAGGAGGATATTGTTTCGATCACATAGCGCGGTATTGTGAACACCGCCAGTTTGGCGAAATGTAGTAGAAGATTGTTGCAAGGTATTCATTAAATGAAAGCATTCTTCAGGAGTAATTTTTACATGTATATCATGTAAGTCTTTTGCTTTTGCTGCGTCGTTTACGAAAATAAAACCTTGTCTACCTTTTCCGCAGCAAGAAGTGATGTATCGTTTATTATATAAAGTTTGATAGAGCGGATTCACTTTTGATGATTTTACATGGACAATTCCGTTATCTTTTTGAACCCATAGTTCTTCAACATCTTTATAGGAAGAAATAATCCCCTCAGAAATTAAAAAACCAATTACCATATCTTCAATATAATTTGGTGTACATACGACTGTTACATATTCTTCACCATTCAATTTAATAGTAATAGGAGATTCTGTAACAATCTCATCAAGTTGTTTTGAAAATGTACCAGATTGATAACGTACAATTGTATAAGTCTCTTGCGTAGGCCCCATATTTCATTCCCCTTTTATATGTATTTATCTCCCACATTTATCATAAAACAATGGAAAAAATAAAAACACCTATTAACAAGAAGATCACAGATTATTTTGGTTATTATTGTATATGTACGATATAATAGAACTGTAGAATAGTGATATTTTCAAGCTTTCGTAGTTATACCTTATAACATCTAGAATCGACTTCATAAGAAAGTATTTGGGTAGAGCGTTTCAAAAATATGTACAGTAATGCGATTTTGAAAACGGATTCATAATTGTGTTGTACAGTTGGTTGTAAGGAGAGGGGAAACTATGGCAGAACAGACAGTCCGTGTAACCGTCGATGGTAAAGAATTTTCTGCATCAGGTGAAAAGACGATACTACAATTATTTAACGAGAGTAATTTGGAACATCCTCAAATTTGTCATGTACCAGAAGTAGATCCAATTCAAACTTGTGATACGTGTATTGTAGAAGTAAATGGAAAGTTATTGCGTGCTTGTTCAACGAAATTAGAGAACGGTATGCATATCGAAAGACAGTCCCAGCGTGCAAAAGAGGCACAGACTGAGGCAATGGATCGAATATTAGAAAATCATCTATTGTATTGTACCGTTTGTGATAACAATAATGGTAACTGTAAAGTCCATAATACAGTACATATGATGGGAATTGAGGAACAGAAATATCCGTATGAGCCAAAAGTAAGTGCGTGTGAAGTGGATATGTCACATCCATTTTATCGATATGATCCAAATCAATGTATTGCTTGTGGGCAGTGTGTAGAAGTATGTCAAAACTTACAAGTGAATGAAACTATATCGATTGATTGGAGCTTAGACCGTCCACGTGTTATATGGGACAATGGTGTAAGTATAAATGACTCATCTTGTGTAAGTTGTGGGCAGTGTGTAACAGTATGTCCATGTAATGCGTTAATGGAAAAAACAATGCTGGGTGAAGCTGGATTCATGACAGGATTGAAACCGGATGTGTTAGATCCGATGATTGATTTTGTAAAGGATGTAGAGCCGGGATATAGTAGTATTTTAGCAGTTTCAGAAGTAGAGGCTGCGATGCGTAAGACGAAAGTGAATAAAACAAAAACAGTTTGTACATTTTGTGGTGTAGGTTGTTCATTTGAAGTATGGACGAAAGACCGCCACATTTTGAAAGTGCAGCCTGTTTCAGATGCGCCGGTTAACGGTATTTCCACATGTGTAAAAGGCAAATTTGGATGGGATTTTGTAAACAGTGAAGATCGTATTACAAAGCCATTAATTCGCCAAGGAGATACGTTTGTTGAAGCTTCATGGGAAGAGGCTCTGGAAGTTGTTGCATCCAATATGCAGCATATTAAATCAGAATATGGAAGTGATGCATTTGGATTTATTTCTTCTTCGAAAGTAACGAATGAAGAAAATTATCTTATGCAAAAACTAGCCCGTCAAATATATGGAACGAATAATGTAGACAATTGTTCCCGTTATTGTCAATCTCCAGCAACAGACGGTTTATTTAAAACTGTCGGTATGGGCGGGGACGCTGGAACAGTGAAAGATATTGCGGAAGCAGGCCTTGTCATTATCGTTGGAGCAAATCCAACAGAAGGACATCCTGTACTTGCAACGCGTGTAAAACGTGCTCATAAATTACATGACCAAAAATTAATTGTGGCAGACCTTCGTAAACATGAAATGGCAGAGCGTGCGGATTTATTCATTCATCCGCGCCAAGGAACTGATTACGTATGGCTCGCTGGTATTACGAAATATATTATTGATCAAGATTGGCACGATAAAAAGTTCATAGCTGAAAATGTGAAGAATTTTGATGAATATAGCAAAATGGTAGAAAAGTATACGCTTGATTATACAGAAGAAATTACGGGGATTTCGAAAGAAAATCTGAAAGAAATGGCTCGTATGGTATATGAAGCAGATGGTACTTGTGTACTTTGGGGAATGGGTGTAACTCAAAATACTGGAGGAAGTACAACTTCAGCAGCAATTTCAAATCTATTGCTTGTTACGGGTAACTATCGTCGTCCTGGTGCAGGAGCATATCCATTACGCGGACATAATAACGTACAAGGCGCTTGTGATATGGCAACATTACCAAACTGGCTTCCAGGTTACCAAGCGGTTTCAGATGATGCGCTCCGTGCGAAATTTGAAAAAGCATACGGTACTACAATTCCGAAAGCACCAGGTTTAAATAATATTGCAATGTTACTTGCGGCAGATGAAGGAAAACTGCGTGGTATGTATGTTATGGGTGAAGAAATGGCTTTAGTAGATTCGAATGCCAACCATGTACAACATATTTTAGCGAATTTAGATTTCCTTGTTGTTCAAGATATGTTCTTATCGAAAACAGCTCGTTTTGCTGATGTTATTTTACCGGCAGCACCAAGCTTAGAAAAAGAGGGAACATTTACGAATACAGAGCGCCGTATTCAAAGATTATATGAAGTATTGAAGCCGCTTGGTGATTCAAAGCCAGACTGGTGGATTTTACAAAAAGTAGCTCGTGCACTTGGCGGGGACTGGAATTATGAAAGTCCAAGTGAAATCATGGATGAAATTGCATCGCTTGCACCTTTATATTCTCAGGCAACATACGATCGTTTAGAAGGATGGAATAGTTTATGTTGGGGTAGCCATGATGGTAGCGATACACCGCTATTATATGTGCATGGATTTAACTTCCCGGATAAACTAGCTCGTCTATCATTAGATGAATGGGTACCACCAGTTGTAGCGCCAGATGAGTATGATTTACTTTTAAATAATGGACGTATGTTAGAACATTTCCACGAAGGGAATATGACGAATAAATCGGCTGGTATTTTATCTAAAGTATCTGAAGTGTTCGTTGAAATCTCGCCTGAACTTGCCCTAGAGCGCAATGTGAAAGATGGTGGCCTTGTAGAATTAGCATCACCATTTGGGAAAATTAAAGTACAGGCACTTGTTACAGATCGTGTAACGGGGAAAGAGCTATATTTACCGATGCATGCAACGGTAAATGAAGAGGCAATCAATATTTTAACTGGAACGGCGACAGATCTTTATACGTGTACACCAGCGTACAAACAAACGATGGTAAAGATGCGTGTACTACGTGAAAAAGGGAATCGTCCGTTACCATCTTCAAACCCGAGAGATAAAAAGCGTAATCCGCAAAATGGTGTTGAAATCCAGCAAAAATGGCAAAGAAAACAATACGTATCACTTGTGGACTAGGGGGCGGAGATAGTGGCGAAAGAAATTACTGTAATTAAAAAGAAAGTTGTAACAGAGGAAGAACAGAAACAGCAAGTAGCAGCTGAACTTCTAAATGAGTTATCTAATAATCGTGAAGCAGTAGAAGAAACGATGCAGCTTTTAGCACAGTTGCAGAAGGCTGGTATATTAGATGCAGCAATTAGTTTACTTGCTGCGAAGGAAGATGTTTCAAAAATCGCTGTGGAGCAATTAAATCGTGAACCAGTTAAAAATGCACTCAACAATATGATGGGGGCAGGAGAAGCGTTATCTTCAGTTGATCCAGAAATAACGAAGCAAATTACGTCAAGTTTAGTTACAGGATTGCAATTTGCAACAGATGAATTAAATAGTGGTAAAAAAACAAAAGTAATGGATTTCTTTAAAGTATTAAAAGATCCTGATATCAATAGAGCTATTACATTCGGTTTTAGCTTCTTGAAAGCATTTGGACAAGGCCTAGAGAAAAAATAGAATAAATGAAAAAGTGATGGGAAGTAGCCATCACTTTTTTCATTATATGTATAAGAGTGTTCATGTTAAGCGGAATATATTATTATTAAAAAGATGGATTAGAACTTGAAATATGGAATCCATCTCAAATACCGTTTTAGAATTTGGAGGAATATATGCAACACCGTAAAAAACTATCTATACCAGGAGTAATGAGACATTCCTTTCAAACAGTTAAATTTGCTTTTTGGAATGTATTAACTTTTCAACTTGCTTATAAATTATTAGCAGCGATTGTGTTTGTTCCACTATTTGGAATCATTTTTAATAAGTTATTGTATTTTGCTGGTTATGCAAATGCGACAAATGATGAATTATTAGCGTTTTTAAAGACGCCTTATGGCATCTTAGCAATCGTAATTTTATCATTGTTAGCACTGTTTCTTATCTTTACAGAATTTGCGGTGCTTATTATTATTTCGTATTTCGCTCATAAAAGACAGAAGGTGAAATTACGTCCGATTTTATATAAAACGGTAACGTATTTACCTACTCTTTTTACATATTGCTTACCAGGATTTATTTTATATGCTGTCGTATTGTTGCCTCTTTTAAATATGGGATATGAAACGGCATTAATCCCGCAAATTCAAATTCCTAACTTTATTACAGGAGAACTGTTTAAGACAACGATGGGACAAGTTGGTTATTACACGTTCTTTGCTGTAGTCGCGTATTTGAATCTTCGATGGATTTTCGTTCTACCCATTGTTGTTTTAGAGCAAAAACCATTTCGCGTGGCAGCACGTAAAAGTGCAACTTTAGTAAATGAAAGCTTTTTTAAAGTACTATTCTTTTTAGTAGGGTTTTTTATTTCAATTGGAATTGTATATGTCGTGTTTTTGGGAATATATTTATTGTGCCTATGGGGTGTTTATGAATTTACAAACCCGAAAGGAACATTTGCATTATTAGCTGAATCAACGATTTCTGTATTTTTAACGAGCACATTGTATTTATTCAGCTTTATCGTGACGCCATTTTATATTATGGCGATTACGCGATTATACTTACAAAAGGTACCGGTTGAGGATGTTTTATTAGAAGAAGGATTAGATTATTCGAAAACGAAAGCAGATAAATGTTTTTTCCAAAAACATCGTTGGAAATTCATTGGCGTATACATTGTAGGAATTATTACTGCCGGAATGGTCGTTGCCTTCATTGTAACGTTTATTTCAAATTCGTATAAAGAACCGATTATTATGGCGCACCGCGGGTATATATCAAAAGGCGTAGAAAATACGAAAGAAGCTGTGCAAGGTGCGATTGATGCAAAAGCAGACTACGCTGAAATAGATGTATTACAAACGAAAGACGGTGAACTAGCGGTTATACATGATTTGAAGCTGAAACGTCTCGCAAATGCCAATGTGCATGTGTCAGATTTAACGATGGCGGAGTTAAGGCAACTTACCCTTAGTCAAGATGGACTTTCAGGACAAATAAGTACACTTGATGAAATCATTAAGCTAGCAAATGGCAAAATCAAACTTAATATAGAAGTGAAGCTTCATGGGGGCGAAAAAGATTTTGTAAACAAAGTCTTAAAAACGATTAAAGATAATGAATTTGAGAAGCAATGTGTAATTCAAACGTTACACTATCCACTTATTAAAGAGTTTAAGCGTGCAAATCCGGATATAAAAGTAGGGTATATATTGTATGCAAGTAGAGCTAACTTAAAGAATGTGAAGGCTGACTTTTACGTAGCAGAAGAATATATGTTAAATAAGAAATTAGTAAAAGAAGCAAGGAAGTTAAACAAACCAATTTACGTATGGACAGTAAATGATATGGAAAATTTAAAGGCATATTATAAGTTGAACGTAGATGGTATCATAACCGATTACCCTGAAGATGCACGTGAAACAATTAAGATGTTAAAAGAGCAAGAAGCGGAAGAAAGTGATCTGTTTGATAAAATTACTGAAACGACAGATGATTTATTTTCTAAGTTATTTATAAGTTACCCAGCTGCTGGCTAAATGCTAGCAGCTGTTTTTTTGTGAAAAGAATATATCTCTAAAGTATTGAGTAAAGTAATAACTGTATATGTATACGTTATCGCTTAGGTTTCTTACATTGTTACATTATTGTCAAATAATAAATGATTGCTGTTTATTTTGAAGCAGTATAATAAAAATAGAGTGAAAGATAATGAAATGACACGAAACCCCTAATAGAATCAATGTTTTATATATTTACACTATTCTAAATATAAAAACTTTAGGAAAATGGTATGTTAGCGTTTTCATAACTTTTAAGTTATGCTAGAATAAGGACATAAGTTATTAATTATTACAAAAAGAAAAAAGAATCTCTTTTTTCTGTTAATTATAAGGGGGCATTTCATTATGCGTATTGGGGTACCAGCAGAAATTAAAAACAACGAAAACCGTGTGGCAATGACACCAGCAGGTGTTGTACATTTAATTCGTAACAATCACGAAGTATTCATTCAAAAGGGTGCAGGTTTAGGGTCTGGTTTCACAGACGCTCAGTATGTTGAAGCGGGAGCAAAAATTGTTGATACAGCTGAAGAAGCTTGGAACATGGAAATGGTTATGAAAGTTAAGGAACCAATTGAAAGCGAATACAAACACTTCAGTGAAGGCTTAATCTTATTCACATACTTACACTTAGCTCCAGAGCCAGAATTAACAAAAGCTTTAATCGAGAAAAAAGTTGTTTCTATCGCATATGAAACAGTACAATTAGAAAACCGTTCATTACCATTACTTGCACCTATGAGTGAAGTAGCTGGTCGTATGGCTGCACAAATTGGTGCACAATTCCTTGAGAAAAACAAAGGCGGTAAAGGTATCTTACTTGCAGGTGTTCCAGGGGTTAAACGTGGTAAAGTAACAATCATCGGTGGTGGACAAGCTGGTACAAATGCTGCTAAAATTGCAGTTGGACTAGGTGCGGATGTAACAATCATCGACTTAAGTGCAGAACGTCTTCGTCAATTAGATGACATTTTCGGAAACCAAGTAAAAACTTTAATGTCTAATCCTTACAATATTGCAGAAGCTGTTAAAGAGTCTGATCTTGTAATCGGTGCAGTATTAATCCCAGGTGCAAAAGCTCCAAAACTTGTAACAGAAGAAATGATTAAATCAATGGAACCAGGTTCTGTTGTTGTAGATATCGCGATTGACCAAGGTGGTATTTTCGAAACAACTGATCGTATTACAACTCATGATAACCCAACTTATGAAAAACACGGCGTTGTTCATTATGCAGTTGCAAACATGCCAGGTGCGGTTCCACGTACATCAACTCTTGCATTAACAAACGTAACAGTACCATATGCAGTACAAATTGCTAACAAAGGCTACAAAGAAGCTTGCCTAGGTAACACTGCATTACTAAAAGGTATTAACACATTAGATGGCTATGTAACATTCGAAGCAGTTGCAGAAGCTCACGGTGTAGAGTACAAAGGTGCTAAAGAATTATTAGAAGCAGAAACAGTATCTTGCTAATAGAAGCATTATACAAAACAAAATCGAACAATATATAAAACAACATGATAAGAGCTAAGAGTGAAGATCTCTTAGCTCTTCTTGGCAAAAGGGGGCATACATCGTGGCCAACCTATTTAAAAAGAAATCCGTTACGCAATTGTTAGGGGAAAGTAAAAGTAAAACTTTGACGAAAACGCTAGGGGCATTTGACCTAACAATGCTAGGGATTGGTGCGATAATTGGTACAGGAGTTCTAGTATTAACTGGATTAGTAGCAGCAAGAGATGCTGGTCCAGCAGTTATTTTTTCATTCATGATTGCAGCCATCGTTTGTGGATTTGCAGCATTATGTTACGCAGAGGTTGCTTCTACACTTCCTGTTTCAGGTAGTGTGTACACATACTCATATGCAACAATTGGTGAGTTTGTAGCTCATTTAATGGGATGGACATTACTATCCGTATATGTTGTAACGACTGCCGCAGTAGCTGGCGGGTGGACTGGTTACTTCCATAACTTAGTGAGTGGATTAGGGCTTGAAATTCCAAAAGCACTGCTAACGATTCCGTCTCAAGGTGGTATAGTGAATTTACCAGCAGTTATCGTTACATTAGTTATAACTTGGTTATTATCAAGAGGTACGAAAGAAAGTAAACGAGTGAATAACATAATGGTATTAATTAAAATTGGTATCGTTGTTTTATTCATTGCAGTTGGTGTATTCTACGTGAAACCAGAAAACTGGATACCATTTGCACCGTATGGTTTAAGTGGAGTTTTCGCGGGGGGAGCAGCAGTATTCTTTGCTTTCTTAGGATTTGATGCATTAGCAACTTCTGCTGAAGAAGTAAAAAATCCGCAACGTGATCTACCGATTGGTATTATCGCTTCGTTAGTCATTTGTACAATCATTTATGTTGTAGTTTGTCTCGTTATGACGGGTATGGTTTCATATAAAGAGCTAGATGTACCGGAAGCGATGGCGTATGTGTTAGAAGTTGTAGGACAAGATAAAGTAGCTGGTATAATCGCAATTGGAGCTGTAATTGGTATTATGGCAGTAATTTTTGCTTACATTTATGCAACGACACGTGTATTCTTCGCTATGAGCCGTGACGGTTTATTGCCAGAATCTTTCGCGAAAATTAATAAAAAGACAGAAGCACCAACATTTACAGTTTGGTTAACAGGAATTGGTAGTGCTTTAATTGCTGGATTTATCGATTTGAAAGAATTGTCGAATTTAGCGAATATTGGAGCGTTGTTAACATTTGCGATGGTTGGTGTGTCAGTTATTATTCTTCGTAAAACACATCCAAAATTACAACGTGGATTTATGGTACCACTTGTACCGATCTTGCCGATTATTTCAATTGCATGTTGTCTATTCTTAATGGTAAACCTACCATTAAAAACATGGATGTACTTCGGTGCTTGGTTAGCAATCGGAGTAGTTGTATACTTTGTTTATTCGAAAAAACATAGTCATTTAAAAGACGATGGAAGTTCGCAGGATAATTTAGAACAAGCTAATTAAAGGGATATAAACACAGTAAGCCTTGTGCGTCTAGGGAGCGCGCAAGGCTTTTTCTTTTGTTGAAATAAAGGGAATGTATATTATTTTGTCGAATTTCTCTGTCGGAATATGAAAAAAGGGTGGGAGCGAAATGGAAGAAGCAAAAGTTGTTGTTGGAGCAGAGGGTTATAATAATAACCCTGGTTGGTTACATACGAATGAAGAAGAATTAAATTTATTACGGAGAGAAGCTTGGCTTGATAAATTTCAACCTAATTCTTTATCAGTAATTTTGGCAGAACATGTATGGGAGCATTTATCATATGAAGAAGGAATTGAAGCTGCAAAAATTTGTTATGAGTTTTTAATGGAGAATGGATATATTCGTTGTGCAGTACCAGATGCATTTTTTCCAGATGAAGAATATCAGCAAGGGGTACAAGTAGGTGGACCTGGTCCATTAGATCATCCTGCAGCAAGTCATAAAATTGTTCATAGCTATAAAACAATCACGTCCATGTTTGAATCAGCAGGTTTTCAAGTAAGGCTCTTAGAATACTGTGATGAGAATGGTAAGTTTCACTATAATGATTGGAATGAGAAAGATGGATTTATTTATCGTTCGAAACGTTTTGACCATAGAAATCGGGATAATCATTTAGGATTTGTTTCTTTAATTGTGGATGCGGTGAAAAATGAAAAGTAAGTAAAAAGGGGGGTGCGAATTGTGCATCCTTTTTTGTATGAGAATATAGAGAGTGCGAAAAATATGTATACGACTTATTAAAATGTGAACGGAATGTTCATAAAAAAAATTCAGATTTCATTGACACATATGAGTGGGCGCTCATATAATAAGAGTATAAGATATATGAATGATTGTTCATATGTTCAATTAAAGAGGTGAGCTATAATGGCTGGAAATAAAGTAGAAACACCACAAGAGACATGTTCTCAAACGATAATTCATGAAGAAGTTGTAGAGCAAGTAAAACAAACAATTCCAACTGATGAAAGTTTAAGTAAAGTAGCAGAACTATTTAAAGTATTAGGTGACCGTACACGTACGAGAATATTACATGCGCTATTTGAAGCTGAAATGTGCGTTTGTGATTTAGCTTATTTATTAGGAATGACACAATCATCTATTTCGCATCAGCTTCGTGTGTTAAAGCAAGCGAAACTTGTGAAGAATCGTAAAGAAGGAAAGGTTGTTTATTATTCGTTAGCTGACCAGCACGTAATTCATATCTTCGAGCAAGCGTTTGAACACGTAAACGAAGAAGAATAAAAGAACGCGAGGAGGGAGAACGATGGCTGAAGCATTGGTGAAAAAGAAACTGATGTTAGAAGGTTTAGATTGTGCGAACTGTGCAATGAAAATTGAAAAAGGTGTTGGGAATATAGAAGGAGTAAATTCTTGCTCTGTAAACTTCGCAACAAAGACAATGATCTTAGAAACAGCACAAAATAAAGAAAACGAAGTTGTTACGGAAGCAAAACAACTCGTTACAAAATTAGAACCGCATATTAAAGTTCAAGAAGAACAAAAAAATAAAATTGCTAAAGAAGTATTTATATTAGAAGGTTTAGATTGCGCGAACTGTGCAATGAAAATTGAAAATAAAGTGAAGGAAATGCCAGCTGTCTCAGAAGCAACTGTTGATTTCGTATCGAAGAAATTACGAGTAGAAGTTGCGAATAAAAGAGAACTAGAAGCGACTGTAGCAAATATAACAAATGTCGTTCAAAAGTTAGAACCAGATGTGAAAGTTGTTCGTGAAGAGAAGAACGGTCATGACCACGGACATAGTCACGATCATGGTGAAGCAAATGTGAAAAAGATGGTAGGGAGATTAGTGGTCGGCGGAATTTTGACAGCAATTGCTGCATTAGCGGGCTTACCACAAATGGTAACAATTCCGTTATTCGTCCTTGCTTATTTATTAATAGGTGGAGATATCGTTTGGAGAGCGATAAGAAACATAACTCGTGGCCAAGTATTTGATGAAAACTTCTTAATGGCAATTGCAACTGTAGGAGCTTTTGCAATTCAACAATATTCTGAAGCTGTAGCAGTAATGCTATTTTATCAAGTAGGAGAACTATTCCAAAGTATTGCGGTAAACCGCTCCCGAAAATCAATTACTTCATTAATGGATATTCGTCCTGATTATGCGAATGTAAAGGTTGGAAATGAAACGAAACAAGTATCACCAGAAGATGTACAAATTGGCGATTATATTATCGTTAAGCCAGGTGAGAAGGTGCCGTTAGACGGAAAAGTAATTGAAGGAACATCAATGGTAGATACTTCAGCATTAACAGGTGAATCTGTACCACGTGAAGTTGAAGTTGGAAATGATGTATTAAGTGGCTTTGTGAACCAAAACGGTGTGTTGACAATTGAAGTTACAAAAGAATTCGGTGAATCCACTGTATCGAAAATTTTAGATTTAGTTCAAAATGCAAGCAGTAAAAAAGCACCAACGGAAAACTTTATTACGAAGTTTGCACGTTACTACACTCCAGTTGTAGTTATTACAGCGGCGATCATGGCGTTTATTCCACCACTTATTTTAGAAGGAGCTACATTCTCTGAGTGGATTTATAGAGCTTTAGTGTTCTTAGTAATCTCTTGTCCATGTGCGTTAGTTGTATCCATTCCTCTTGGATTCTTTGGAGGTATTGGTGGTGCATCTAAAAGTGGTGTGTTAGTAAAAGGTAGTAACTATTTAGAAGCTTTAAATGATGTAAAATATATTGTTTTTGACAAAACAGGAACATTAACAAAAGGTGTTTTCAAAGTTACAAAAATGGAACCGAGCGAAGGTACTACAAGTGAAGAGTTATTAGAGTATGCGGCATTTGCTGAAGTATATTCTAACCATCCAATTGCCCAATCTATTCGAAAGGCATATGGAAAATCAATTGATGAAAAAATAATCGATGATTATAACGAAATTTCTGGTCACGGTACAGTCGTAAAAGTACAAGGAAAAGAAATTTTTGCAGGTAATGCAAAATTAATGAGAAAAGAAAATATTGAATTTAAGCAACCAGAAACAGTAGGTACATTAGTTCACGTTGCTGTAGATGGAAGATATGCAGGTTATATTGTTATCTCTGATGAGGTAAAAGAGGATTCGAAACAAGCGATTCAAAAGTTAAAAGAACTAGGTATTAAAAAGACAGTAATGTTAACTGGTGATGCAAAACCAGTTGGTGAAGTTGTCGGTAAAGAATTAGGCTTAGATGAAGTTCATGCGGAATTACTACCGCAACAAAAAGTAGAAGAGATTGAAAAAATTGATGCAGCGAAGCACGGAAAAGAAAAAATTGCCTTCGTTGGTGACGGTATTAACGATACACCAGTATTAGCCCGTGCAGACGTTGGTATTGCGATGGGTGGTTTAGGATCAGATGCAGCAATTGAAGCGGCAGACATCGTTATTATGACTGATGAGCCTTCAAAAATTGCGACAGCTGTAAAAATTGCAAAACGTACAAGAAGTATAGTGTGGCAAAATATCATCTTTGCTCTAGGTGTAAAAGGGATCGTTTTATTACTTGGTGCTTTTGGTATTGCAACAATGTGGGAAGCTGTTTTCTCAGATGTTGGTGTGACACTACTTGCAGTGTTAAATGCAATGCGTGTATTAAGAGTGAAAGATTTATAAAAAAGAGGACGCGACCTGGTCATCTCCCTGTCAAGTAGACAGTAATAAAAAGAGTATTATGCCACGGCCTTTTCCCGATATTCTATCGGGGAAAGGCCGTGAAGTTTTTCTTGGAATCTT
>NZ_SEIY01000020.1:0-76278 GCF_004634455.1 Bacillus sp. 007/AIA-02/001 | reverse complement strand
TGGGGCCTTAGCTCAGCTGGGAGAGCGCCTGCCTTGCACGCAGGAGGTCAGCGGTTCGATCCCGCTAGGCTCCACTTATATTAATATCATTTATGGCGGTGTAGCTCAGCTGGCTAGAGCGTACGGTTCATACCCGTGAGGTCGGGGGTTCGATCCCCTCCGCCGCTACCATAAAGGACCTTTAGCTCAGCTGGTTAGAGCAGACGGCTCATAACCGTCCGGTCGTAGGTTCGAGTCCTACAAGGTCCACCATTAGACGTATATATCTCGGAGGTATACCCAAGTTCGGCTGAAGGGATCGGTCTTGAAAACCGACAGGCGGCGAGAGTCGCGCGGGGGTTCGAATCCCTCTACCTCCTCCATTTTTTCTAAAGTGAATATTTTATCATCGCGGGGTGGAGCAGCACGGTAGCTCGTCGGGCTCATAACCCGAAGGTCGCAGGTTCAAATCCTGTCCCCGCAACCAAATGGTCCCGTGGTGTAGTGGTTAACATGCCTGCCTGTCACGCAGGAGATCGCCGGTTCGACCCCGGTCGGGACCGCCATTTTTTACATAAAGGCTCGGTAGCTCAGTCGGTAGAGCAGAGGACTGAAAATCCTCGTGTCGGCGGTTCGATTCCGTCCCGAGCCACCATTTTGAAATCAAGAGCCGACTTAGCTCAATTGGTAGAGCAACTGACTTGTAATCAGTAGGTTGGGGGTTCAAGTCCTCTAGTCGGCACCACTTTCAAAATGAGCCATTAGCTCAGTTGGTAGAGCATCTGACTTTTAATCAGAGGGTCGAAGGTTCGAGTCCTTCATGGCTCACCATTTATAATTTAATGCGGGTGTAGTTTAGTGGTAAAACAAGAGCCTTCCAAGCTCTGGTCGAGAGTTCGATTCTCTTCACCCGCTTTTCAATTATGGGCCTATAGCTCAGCTGGTTAGAGCGCACGCCTGATAAGCGTGAGGTCGATGGTTCGAGTCCATTTAGGCCCACCATAATTGTTCCGCAGTAGCTCAGTGGTAGAGCTATCGGCTGTTAACCGATCGGTCGTAGGTTCGAGTCCTACCTGCGGAGCCATATTTATAGAGAAGTACCCAAGTGGCTCAAGGGGCTCCCCTGCTAAGGGAGTAGATCGCGAACGCGGTGCGAGGGTTCGAATCCCTTCTTCTCTGCCAGAACTGGCCCGTTGGTCAAGTGGTTAAGACACCGCCCTTTCACGGCGGTAACACGGGTTCGAATCCCGTACGGGTCATACTAAAAGAGATAGCATAATCTGCTATCTCTTTTTTGTTGTATAAAAGTGAACTTTGGATAGTCTGCTTTTTTATGCAATAGAAGAAATATGAAGTATGGGCTGTTGCAGTTGGGTATATAGAGCCGTAAATACAATCATGTTGTTTATTTACCCCAGCTGTATGGCTGTAGCCTCCTACACTTGGAGAAACGGATGAAAATACATCCGGGAGCTACTGTGGAAAATAAATAATATATAGAAGAAGCTGCCTCTCAATAGGGTGACCTACTGGAGACAGCTTTTTTATGTTGTCATTATTGTCGAGTTTTGTCGGTAAGTCGATATATTGCAAAAATCGCTGATATATTTGGAGTTACGGTCGATATATTCTAAAAATCGCCGATATAATTTCACTTACCGATGAAAACCACAAGAAAAACCCTTTCACAATCTAAAGAAAACGCCTCCATTGAAATGGATTCCACACCTATTCCAATAACTTTACACTCTATGTGAAAAAGTTCACAAATAGGTCATAATTTGTGAAGTAATTCACAATAATACGTGCTACAATATGAATGTAAAGAAGTTAAACAACATTAAATTAGTATTTTAATTAATTACTTAAA
The DNA here is from genome assembly GCF_004634455.1 of Bacillus sp. 007/AIA-02/001. Classification (NCBI taxonomy): domain Bacteria; kingdom Bacillati; phylum Bacillota; class Bacilli; order Caryophanales; family Bacillaceae; genus Bacillus; species Bacillus sp. 007/AIA-02/001. The sequence goes on along the minus strand of NZ_SEIY01000020.1, from coordinate 74,429 downwards.
CAATCATAAAAAAATATATGTGAACAATAGAGAGGGGAAATTACCATGAAAAAAGGTATCAATCGTGTAGTATTAGTAGGAACAGGAGCTGTAGGTTGTAGTTACGCTTACTCAATGATCAACCAAGGTGTAGCTGAAGAATTCGTATTAGTAGATGTTAATGAAGCAAAAGCAGAAGGGGAAGCAATGGACTTAAGCCATGCGGTACCATTCTCTCCATCACCAACAAAAGTTTGGAGCGGTAGCTATGCAGATTGTAAAGATGCAGATTTAGTTGTTATCACTGCTGGGTTACCACAAAAGCCAGGTGAAACTCGTTTAGACTTAGTTGAGAAAAATACAAAGATCTTTAAACAAATCGTTCGCGGCATTATGGATAGCGGATTCGATGGAATCTTCTTAATCGCAACTAATCCAGTTGATATTTTAACTTACGTAACTTGGAAAGAATCTGGTTTACCGAAAGAGCGCGTAATCGGTTCTGGTACTACTTTAGACTCTGCTCGTTTCCGTTACATGTTAGGTGACTACTTAGATGTAGATCCACGTAACGTTCATGCTTACATCGTTGGTGAACACGGTGACACTGAACTTCCAGTATGGAGCCACGCTACTATCGGTGTACAAAAATTAGAAACAATCTTAGCTAACAACGAACAGTACAAACAAGAAGACTTAGACAAAATCTTCGAAAACGTACGTGATGCAGCTTACCATATCATCGAGCGTAAAGGTGCAACTTACTACGGAATCGGTATGTCACTACTTCGTGTAACTAAAGCAATCTTAAACAACGAGAACAGCGTATTAACTGTATCTGCATACCTTGAAGGTCAATACGGCGAGAAAGATGCTTACGTAGGTGTTCCAGCTGTAATTAACCGCGAAGGTGTACGTGAAATCGTAGAACTTGAGCTAAATGAAGAGGAAAAAGTGAAGTTCGCTCATTCTGTAAAAGTATTAAAAGAAACAATGGCACCAGTACTATAATAATTGCTAAATAATTCAGAGGTGGGAAACTGCTTCTTACCTCTGAACTTATATAATTTAATATAAATTCCTTTTCCGGTTTCCCTTGTATATCCCCAATATACCCCTTTTGCTGGATAAGGGTCGTTTATAGAAAAGAGCACTCTATTTTACGTAGAGTGCTCTTTATTATTCCGCTATTTGCCGGGCAGTAAAAACCCACTGATTAAAGTTTCATTTTATTATTTTTTAGGTGTTAATCCTAATTTCTTTAAAATATCTGCCAGTGTACCGCTTTTGGATTTTTCTACAGGTGTTTGTGATTTAGATGCATCTGGACCTTTTTTCAAGAAGTTCCTTTCAACGAAGCGAATATCTTTTTCGTCGACAATACCATCTTTATTAAGGTCTCCGTCTTTTACAGTTACTCCTTTTTTACCATAGTTGCTAGCGATAATTTCAGCATCTTTAATATCGATTACTTTATCAGCATTTACATCGCCGGTAAGGTTTTCGTCAGGTCTTGCATAATAATATTGGCCAAGCAGCTTACCGTCTTTTTCAGTACCAAGTTTCGTTGTTAGGCGGCTTGTTAAATGTCCTGGCACCTCTACATATAAGTTATAGTCGCGTTTATTAACTGGAAGTCCATTTAGTTTGAAGTATCCGTATTTATCTAGTGAGCCTTCAAACTTATGACGGTAAGAATCAGTCGCATATACTTTTACGCCAAGCTTTGTATAATCGAACTTTTCATCTAAATATTCGCGTTCATTTAAGAACGCACCAGGTTTAATATTTCCTTCTACTAGTGAGTTTAAGGACATAACTGAGAATGTTTGATCTTGAAGTACACGCATTCTATTTGGTTCTGATTCACCTTGTTTCCAGTAAACAAAAATTGGTGACTCTAATTGGGCGTTTGCTTCATAAAATTCATCATTTTCTACTTTGAAAGTTACATCAATGAACGGGAAATCACCATCTAATCCAGCAAAGTTTTTGTCATCGATAGCGCCGCCAACTGTAACAGAACCTGCCTCTAATTTCGGTTCATTTACTTTTGCGGTTACTCCTTTTTCGGAAAGTAGCTTTTCAAAAGCAGGATTAAATTTCGCATTTCAATAACATTGTGACAAAAAATATTGAGAAACATTTTTTTATGACAGATTATTTTGTTTTGATTTTGAGTGGAAAATAGCATGAAAAATAGGATAAACATAATAAAATAAAGGTTGAGAAAAAATAATTGGTAAAAATATAGAAGAATAATAAAGCGTTTTCAATGAATATTCGTCAAAATTCGATATTTTACACGGAAATGTGAAGAAAAACTAACATTTTTAAGAAAAAAACGAATGTTTTTTATAAATTAACAAGGATATTGCAGTTTTTCGCAGAAATAGTTAAAGTATAAAAAATTCTGTCATCTAAGTGAGGTGAGCATATTGAGTGTAATAAATTGTGAAGAAGTGAAACGAGATGAGTTTCATACAGAAAAGTACTATGAAAGTTATAACATCTTTGGCGCACATGTTGTGACGGAAGATGAGATTCAAGGGGTACGATTTACAGTCTGGGCTCCTCATGCGAAAGCAATGAGTGTTGTTGGAGATTTTAATGAGTGGGATTATGAGCAACATAAGATGCTACAAGTGACAGAAGAAGGGATTTGGTCCTTATTTATACCGCATATTGAAGAAGGAGAAATATATAAATATGCGATTGAAACGTTGGCTGGTGACGTCATTTTAAAGGCAGATCCGTATGCTATATATGCAGAAGTAAGACCGAATACGGCATCTGTAGTTTTTGATATAAAAGGATATGAATGGAATGATAAAAACTGGAATCGTAAGAAAAAGAAAAAACCGATTTATAAAGAAGCGATGACAGTTTATGAATTACATTTTGGTTCTTGGAAAAAGAAAGAAGATGGAACACTATATTCTTACAGGGAAATGGCAGAAGAACTCATTCCGTATGTGGTGGAACATCAATTTACACATATTGAAATTATGCCGCTTGTTGAGCATCCATATGATCGTTCTTGGGGATATCAAGGAACGGGATATTATGCAGCGACGAGTAGATTTGGTACACCGCATGATTTAATGTATTTTGTCGACGAATGTCATAAATATGGAATCGGTGTCATTTTAGATTGGGTACCGGGGCATTTTTGTAAAGATGCTCACGGTTTATATTTGTTTGATGGCACACCGACCTATGAATATAAAGATAAAGATGTACAAGAAAATCTAGTATGGGGAACTGTCAATTTTGATTTAGGAAAGAGAGAGGTACGTAATTTCTTAATTTCAAATGCGTTATTTTGGATGAGATATTTCCATATTGATGGTTTCAGAGTAGATGCAGTTGCGAACATGTTGTACTGGAATAAAGAAGGACAAGAGCAAAGTAATGAGTACGCTGTGTCATTTTTACGGGAGTTAAATGAAGCAGTGTTTGCAGAGGATGAAGATTTTCTTATGACGGCAGAGGATTCAACAGCTTGGCCACTTGTAACAGCACCAACGTATGAAGGTGGGCTTGGATTCAATTACAAATGGAATATGGGCTGGATGAATGACGTGCTGAAATATATGGAGTGTGCGCCAGAGTACAGAAAATATATTCATGAGAAAATGACGTTCTCTTTACTATATGCTTACTCTGAAAACTTCATATTACCCCTTTCTCATGATGAAGTCGTTCATGGGAAAAAGTCGTTATTAAATAAAATGCCAGGTGATTACTGGGATAAGTTTGCTCAGCTTCGTTTGTTATATGGATATTTCTTTACTCACCCAGGAAAGAAATTACTTTTCATGGGAGGAGAATTCGGGCAGTTTGATGAGTGGAAAGACCTTGAAGATTTAGATTGGAATTTACATGATTTTGAAATGCATCGTTATATGCATGATTACTTTAAAGAGCTCATAGCATTGTATAAGCGCTCAAAACCACTTTGGCAGCTTGATCATTCGCCTGAAGGTTTTCAGTGGATTGATGCTAATAATAACGAGCAAAGTATTTTCTCGTTTATCCGCCAAGGGGATAAACAAGAAGATGCGTTAGTTATCGTATGTAATTTTACGAAAGCTACATATGAAAACTATAAAGTAGGTGTACCAGATTTCGAGTATTATAACGAGATTTTAAACAGTGATGCACAGCAATATGGCGGTTCGGGACAAGTGAATAAGAAACGTCTTAAGACGATTCTAGAACCGTACCATAATCAAGCAGCACATGTAGAGATTACAATTCCACCATTTGGCGTATCCATATTACGACCAGTGAAGACGAGAAAGGGGAGCAAAAAACAAGATGGCTCAAAAACAAAAGTGCGTAGCAATGTTACTAGCAGGGGGAAAAGGTAGTCGTTTAAGTGCATTAACAAAGAATTTAGCCAAGCCAGCTGTTCCATTTGGTGGTAAATATCGCATTATTGATTTTACGCTAAGTAACTGTGCGAATTCTGGTATTGAAACGGTTGGGATTTTAACGCAATATCAACCACTCGAACTTCATAATTATATCGGAATCGGAAATGCGTGGGATTTAGACCGAGTAAACGGTGGGGTCACAGTCTTACCTCCTTATGCGGAGTCTTCAGGGGTTAAGTGGTATACAGGTACGGCAAGTGCCATTTATCAAAACTTAAACTATTTAAGTCAGTATGAACCGGAGTATGTTCTCATTTTATCAGGCGACCATATTTATAAAATGGATTACAGTAAGATGCTAGATTACCATATTCAGAAAGAATCGGACGTATCCATTTCTGTTATTGAAGTACCTTGGGATGAAGCGAGTCGCTTTGGCATTATGAATACAAATGAAGAAATGGAGATTGTTGAGTTTGAAGAGAAACCACAATTTCCAAGAAGTAATCTTGCATCAATGGGAATCTATATTTTTAATTGGTCAATTTTGAAAGAGTATTTAGAGATGGATGCAAGAAACCCTGAATCTAGTAACGATTTTGGAAAAGACGTACTTCCGCTTTTATTGGATGAAGGGAAGAAGCTAATGGCGTATCCGTTTGAAGGATATTGGAAAGATGTTGGAACGGTGAAGAGCTTATGGGAAGCGAATATGGATTTGCTTCGCGATGAAACATCACTGAATTTAAACGATCGTAATTGGCGTATTTACTCTGTCAATCCAAACGAACCGCCTCAATATATTGCTGAAAAGGCGAAAGTAGAAGAATCGCTTATTAACGAAGGGTGCGTCATTGAAGGGGACGTGAAGCATTCTGTGTTATTCCAAGGAGTGACGGTGGAAGAAGGAAGTATGGTGATTGATTCTGTCGTTATGCCAGGGGCTAAGATTGGTAAAAATGTTGTGATTGAAAGAGCGATTGTTGGATCAGAAATGGTTATCGAGGATGGAACAATCATTCGTCCAGAAAAGAATGTTGATGATGTAGTATTAATTGCTGAAGGGAAATAGAAAAGGGGGATGAAATGAATGGGAGAAAAAATGTTAGGAATTATTAATGCAACGGGAAGTTTTCCTTCCTTAAAGAAAGTAACAGGGCATCGTTCACTAGCGGCGTTACCGTTTGGGGGCCGTTATCGACTCATTGATTTCATGCTTTCAAATATGGTGAATTCTAGTATTCATAGTGTGGCAGTTTTTACAAGCCATAAAAATCGTTCGTTAATGGACCATGTTGGTTCAGGAAAACAGTGGGATTTAGATAGAAAACGAGACGGACTATTTTTATTCCCGCCAAACTGCCAATGTGACCAAGATGAATTTGGGTCTTTTGCACACTTTAGAAGACATATTGATTATTTTCTAAGAAGCAGAGAAGAGTACGTTGTTATTACGAATAGCCATCTCGTAACAGCATTAAATTTTCAAGCGGTGTTAGAGCGACATATACATACGGCAGCTGATATTACGGAAGTTTGCTATGAAGGGGTTTCACTTCAAACATATGTGTTAAAGAAACAATTATTGTTAGACTTATTTGAGTCATATAAAGATGTGGAACAATACAGTTTATTTGATGTAGTGAGAGAAAAGCGCGGGAAATCATTACACATTGCTACATATGAACATACTGGATATGTAGCAATTATTGACTCGATTGAAAGTTACTATAAACATAGCTTAGAAATTTTGCAACCTGCTATTTGGAAGCAATTATTTAAGAAAGAAGCACCGATCTTTACGAAAGTAAAAGATGAGCCACCAACTCGTTATTTAAAGGGTGCAGTCGTGAAAAATACAATGATTGCAAACGGTAGTATTATTGAAGGGGAAGTCGAAAACAGTGTTGTTTCTCGTTCAGTTAAAATTGGAAAAGGTTCAATTATTCGTAACAGTATTATTATGCAAAAGAGCCAAATTGGAGATAACTGTATAATAGATGGTGTTATTATTGATAAAGATGTGAAAATTGGTGACGGTGTCGTATTAAAAGGAAACGCCGATGGGCCGTATGTTGTAGAAAAAGGAAGCGTACAAAACAGTACGATTAATAGTTATTCTTAAAAGAATCAGTGGGGGCTTTTTCCTCCACTGATTAAAGTTTTAATTCAAATGAAAACTCGAAGGGAGGAAGCTGCAAGAGGAGTAATAAAAACTTTTCGCGCAGTGGGACAACAAGTGAATATTTTATTTGCAGTATCAGAATGTGTACCGTTTGTGAAATCGGGAGGATTAGCTGATGTAGCGGGTGCGCTCCCAAAAGAGCTGAAAAAATTAGGAGTGGACGTGCGTATTATACTTCCGAATTATAGTCTCATTCCGCAAAAGTTAAGAGATGGATGTACGTTACATAAAGTAATTAACGTCCCTCTTGGGTGGAGAAATCAATATTGTGGAATTTTAAAAGGTGAGCAAGACGGAATTACGTATTACTTAATAGATAATGAATATTATTTTAAGAGAGATTCTCTGTATGGTCATTATGATGACGGAGAGCGTTTTTCTTATTTCTCAAAAGCGGTGTTAGAGTGTATTCCGCACCTTGATTTTGAAGTGGATGTTCTTCATAGCCACGATTGGCATACGGCTATGGTTAATTTCTTACTTCGTGAAAAGTATCAAGATAACCCGTTATATGAGCGTATTAAAACGGTATATACAATTCATAACTTACAGTTCCAAGGTGTATTTCCTCCTGAAGTAATGTACGACTTGTTAGAACTTGGTGATGAATATTTCCACAGTGAGCAGTTAGAGTTTTATGGGAATGTGAATTTTATGAAGGGCGGTATTATAGCTTCAGATCAAATTACAGCAGTTAGCCCGACATATAAAGAAGAAATTCAATATGAATTTTTCGGTGAGAAGTTAGATGGATTGCTGCGAAAATATAATGATAAGCTTAGCGGCATTGTAAATGGTATTGATACGAGCGTATATAATCCAGAAACAGATTCGTATATTAAGGCTCAGTATGATGCAGAGTCATTATATGAAAAGAGTGAAAATAAACGCGCCTTGCAGCGTTATTTTGGTTTGCCAGAAAAAGAGGATACACCAATTATTTCAATGGTAACGAGATTAACGAAGCAAAAAGGTCTTGATTTAGTACGTACTGTATTCCGCGAAATAATGGAAGAAGATGTACAATGTATTATTTTAGGATCAGGTGATTCGGAATATGAGCAATTCTTTGAATGGATGGCATATGAGTATCCGGAGAAGGTAAAAGTTTATATCGGATTTAATGAAGAATTAGCTCATCAAGTGTATGCAGGAAGTGATTTATTCTTAATGCCATCGCTGTTTGAACCGTGTGGACTTGGACAACTTATCGCATTAGCATACGGTACGATTCCAATTGTAAGAGAAACAGGTGGATTAAACGATACGGTACATTCTTATGATGAAGAAACTGGAGAAGGAAATGGTTTTAGTTTCACGAATTTTAATGCACATGACATGCTGCATACGATTCATCGTGCAATTGAATTCTATCACGATAAACCGGTATGGGAGCAGCTTGTAAAACAAGCGATGACTGAAGATTACAGCTGGGAGCAATCGGCTCTTGCTTATAAGGAATTATATAAAAGTCTCATGGAATAACATGTAGGTGGTGAAAAAATGTTTACTCATGTTGAAAGTTTTAAATCAACTTTTCTAGAAAAGTTAGAGACGATGTATGGTAAAAGTTTTAAAGATTCTACAACTCGTGATCAATATAATACACTCGGCCATATGGTACGTGAGTATATGAATAGTCAATGGATTGCAACGAATGAGAGTTATCGATCCGGAGAGCAAAAGCAAATGTATTACTTGTCTATTGAGTTTTTGCTTGGACGTTTGCTTGGAAGTAACATCTTGAATTTAGGTATTAGAGATGTATGCGAGCAAGGGTTATCCGAACTAGGGATTTCGTTACAAGAGTTAGAAGAAGTGGAAGCAGATGCAGGCCTTGGTAATGGTGGGCTTGGACGCTTAGCAGCCTGTTTTCTCGATTCACTTGCATCTTTAAACTTGCCAGGACACGGCTGTGGAATTCGTTATAAACATGGTTTGTTTGATCAGAAAATTGTTGATGGTTATCAAGTCGAATTTCCAGAACAGTGGCTTCTTCATGAAAACGTATGGGAAGTAAGAAGGCATGATCAAGCTGTAGAAGTAAGTTATTTCGGCAATGTTGAACCGCTAGAAATTGACGGGCGTTTAGAGTTTAGGAATACAAATGCAGAAGTCATTATGGCCGTGCCATATGATGTGCCGGTAGTTGGCTATGAGACGAGTACTGTAAATACACTTAGACTTTGGAATGCTGAACCAGTTCCTTTCCCGCAAAACTGCAAAGATATTTTGAAATATAAGCGTGAAACAGAGGTTGTATCGGAGTTTTTATATCCAGATGATACGCATGATGAGGGAAAAATACTTCGTTTAAAACAACAGTATTTCCTCGTATCAGCAAGTTTGCAAAATATCGTTCGAATGCATAGAGAAAGATATGGTGACCTTCGTCAACTACATGAAAAAATTGCGATCCACATTAACGATACACATCCGGTTTTAGCAATTCCGGAACTGATGCGTATTTTACTAGACGAAGAAAAGTTAGCATGGGAAGAAGCTTGGCACATAACGACGCAGACGATTTCTTATACGAATCATACGACGTTATCAGAAGCGCTCGAAAAGTGGCCAATTCACATTTTTAAACCGTTATTACCGAGAATTTATATGATTATTGAAGAGATTAATGAACGTTTCTGTCATGAACTTTGGGAACAGTATCCGTATGAGTGGGATCGTATTGAAGCAATGGCGATTATTGCACATGACCTTGTGAAAATGGCTCATTTAGCGATTGTCGGTAGCCATAGCGTAAATGGTGTAGCGAAAATTCATACGGAAATATTAAAGCAGCGGGAAATGCGATTGTTTTATGAATTTTATCCAGATAAGTTTAATAATAAGACGAATGGAATTGCTCATAGGCGCTGGCTTATGAAAGCAAATCCACAGTTAACAAATCTCATTTCAGAGGCGATTGGAACAGAGTGGAAGAAAGAACCGATTAAGCTTCAAGAGCTACAATTAGTTCAATATGATGCGAGTTTCCAAGAGAAATTTGCAGAGGTAAAGCAAGAGCGTAAAGAGATTTTAGCGGAGCGTATTCATAATACAATGGGGATTACCATTGATCCAAATTCTATTTTTGATGTGCAAGTGAAAAGATTACATGCTTACAAACGACAATTATTAAATGTTCTTCATATTTTATATTTGTATAACCGTTTGAAAGAGGATGCTAGTTTTACATTTTATCCGCGTACTTTTATTTTTGGAGCGAAAGCATCACCTGGCTATTATTACGCGAAAAAAATTATTAAATTAATAAATGAACTCGCAAGAAAAGTAAATAATGACCCGTATGTCAGTCAATATATGAAAGTTATCTTTCTAGAAAACTATCGAGTTTCTTTAGCAGAAGATATATTCCCGGCGGCGGATGTAAGTGAACAAATTTCAACGGCGAGTAAAGAAGCATCGGGAACAGGTAATATGAAATTTATGATGAATGGTGCGATTACACTCGGAACGCTAGACGGTGCTAACGTTGAAATAAAAGACCGGGTCGGTGATGATAACTGTTTTATTTTCGGTTTAACAGCAGAAGAGGTTCTTCATTACTATCAAAATGGTGGATATCGTGCAAGTGATTATTATCACCACAATGGGCACATTAAAAAGGTAGTAGATCAGTTAACGAATGGTTTCTTTGCACAGTCGGGAGCCGAATTTGAAGCAATTTACGATTCTCTCGTTATTCAAAATGATGAATATTTTGTTCTGCGAGATTTTGGTCCATATGCTGAAAGACAAGAAGCTGTCGGTAGAGCTTATGAGAACCGAACGAAGTGGCTAGAAATGTCGATTTTAAATATTGCACAGTCTGGTCATTTTGCGAGCGATCGAACGATTTTGCAGTACAGTAATGAAATTTGGGGTATTGGTAATACAGTTAAACAGTTTTAAAGAGGTTGCTATATTGGGAGATATATTATCGATTTACCAACAGAAATGGATATTAATAAATAAAACGTGCTTAATAAAATTAAGCTCGTTTTATTTATTTTGCTTAAGAAAGAAATGGAACAGTGGTATATATGATACCTGCCCCATCATACTCTCCTGTCGCAAAGTATGAAAATGTAAAGAAACCTGTAACCGTAAAAATTACAATAAGGAAAAATGCGAAGATAAATTTTAACATGTAAGGTCCCCTCATCCAAAAATAACTTCATAGATTATTATAGTATACGAATATTTTATTTCCAATTGTTTACTGGTTAAAAATGAGAAGTCAGACATGTTTTGTATGTTGTAATGGAATGATTATTTGTAATGGATTTTGTGTTTTTTGTAAATGTCATGTTGTGATGGACGTGTGCATACTCCCAATCATGATCATTAAAATTTATGTTTCGGGGAGGGAGAAGTGGAACGACATCGAATAAGTTGACGAAACGAAAGCTACTAGCTACTTGTAGTTTATAATAATTTCGAAAAGCGATATCTCCTACTTTTGGAGAAGCGAATGTATAAAGTCCATACTGTGCGAAGGCAGTATTTATACGTGCATCTAATATGTGTAATGTGGCAAGCGCGCCACCTAGACTATGCCCAGTAGCTAGCAGTTTTTTATGTGCTGGCAATGATACGAGCATATCCATAATAGAATCACGACAAGACTCATAAATAGAGAGAAAACCGTTATGGACATTTCCGCCATTTAAAGCATAAGGATAAGGTTTTTGATTGACGAGAGAATCAATAATCCAATCTGGATCTGTTTGAGTGCCTCTGAAGGCAACGATAATTGTATCCTCAGATTCTAATATAAATCCGAACCATTCTGTTGTTTGAATGGCCTTTCCTTGAAAACCTTGTACATATTGAAAACCATCTGGTATTTCGAAAATACCATTTTGTTTATATTGTTCATACGTTAACTCACAACAAGAAGCTAACAGTATGGCAGTGTCTTTATCAAAGGATAAAGGAGTACGCATTAAGGTAGCCCTCCTTAAGAAAAGGTATAGTTTAATATATGCGGTGAGGAACTTGATTCATTCTTTTGGAGGTGGGGAATAGCTTGTATCGCTTACCTAAATCAGTGGAGGAAATTATAATGTCAAAATAAAACAGTGCCTGATAAGGACACTGTTTACTCTTTTTCATCTCAAGGAATCGACTTTTTTAGTTATTCTTAATGAACTGACGCATGCGTTAGTTGCATAAGTAAGAGGTTTGAAAAAATAGCCTGTATATATTTGAATGATGAATAACTTACCTATTTTCTTGTGTTTGTTTGCGTTACATACAGAAAAAATTCGGAAAATAAAACATATTATTTATCTGTTTGTTTTTGCTTCTTTTTCAAATACTCCGTACGCAATTTTTCAAGTTGCTGCTTTTTATCAAATTTGGCAGGCTTCTGTTTTTCATGGAACTTTGCCACAGCTACCTGACTTTTGGAATCCAATTGATATTTTCCCACTTTGTTCACCTACTTTTCTTGTCTCTAAAGAGAATCTACTCAACAAATATAATATACCTTATTTTCCTTAAGTAAACCTTATTACTTTATTTTAACTGCTTTTTCTCGTTTGTAGACGTAAATTAAAACACCCTTTCACTTTATTACTGCAAGCAAGGGTGTTTTAATTTTATTATTTTATTAGTTGATGGCCATTCCCACATAAGGGCACAGTTTACTCTTTCCCATCTAATAAACGACCAAGGCCACCTAATACACTACCTTCGCCAGTACTTTGCGCTGCTGGGCTTGTAAGGCGTGCTGCTAATCGGCTAAGTGTTAAGGACTGAATCCAAACTGTTCCAGGTCCTTCTAACGTTGCGAAGAATAAACCTTCGCCGCCAAATAGAGCTGTTTTTACTTTTCCAACGAACTCGACATCATAGTTAATGTCTTTTGTCATAGCAACAAGACAACCTGTATCAATGCGAAGTTTCTCACCAGGTTTTAATTCACGTTTATATACAGTTCCACCTGCGTGCATGAAAGCAAGACCGTCACCTTCAAGTTTCTGCATGATAAAACCTTCACCACCGAAGAAACCAGTTCCTATTTTTTTCGTAAATTCAATTCCGATAGAAACACCTTTTGCGGCACAAAGAAAGGCATCTTTTTGACAAACTACTTTTCCTTGATATTCTGTTAAATCTACAGGAATAATTTTACCAGGATAAGGAGCAGCAAATGAGACGTGGCGTTTGCCGTGACCTGTATTTGTAAATACAGTCATAAACATACTTTCGCCTGTAACGAGACGCTTACCAGCGCCCATTAATTTTCCGAATAAACCTCCAGATGGGCCAGAACCATCACCGAAGATTGTTTCCATTTCTATGTAATCTTCCATCATCATCATTGCGCCAGCTTCTGCGATCACGCTTTCTTCTGGATCTAACTCAATTTCAACAAACTGCATATCATCTCCGTATAACTTATACTCGATTTCATGTGCTCTCATTTTTTTCACCTCGTATGTAATAGATACTTATATTGTACAGAATTTAATAGGATTAGAATACTTTAGTTTTGTTAATTTTCAAATAAAGTGGAACAAACCAAAACTGATTATCAGCTCCCGCCAATCAAGCTGTCCGCAAATACCGGGCTAAAATATGAATATGGAAATTCAACATTATATTAAAATTATAAAAAAATGGTGGAATGAAAGTGTTCTCATTTGACGTTTTTGATATAGCGTGATATAGTGAAATCACTATTGAGCTACATAATGTGGTACGGAAATAAAGCACGTTGAATTAAAGGCTGTAAGCTTGTTATACATTCATGTCCTTTATATCCACCTTTTCATGTGGATTCATAGTTTCATTTTTATTTAGGAGGTACATGACATGCAAACAGGTAAAGTTAAATGGTTCAACAGCGAAAAAGGTTTCGGTTTCATCGAAGTTGAAGGTGGAGACGATGTATTCGTTCACTTCTCAGCTATCCAAGGTGACGGATTCAAAACTTTAGAAGAAGGTCAAGAAGTTTCTTTCGAAATCGTTGAAGGTAACCGTGGACCACAAGCTGCTAACGTTACAAAAAACTAATTAGCTAGCGATAAAAAGCATTCCGATTTTCGGAATGCTTTTTTTTATTCTTTGGAACTCGACTCATTTGAAGATAATTCGCCCTTAAAGGTACGCTCTTCAAAGTCATCAAGCATTTGCTCATATTCTTCATGTTCTTCCGTAGCGAAAACTTGCGGATTTTTTCCATACATATCTGTACCAATAAAGTTTTCGAAATCCTCTACGTAGCCTACGTTTTCTTCACTATTTACGTACATGCCATTATAGTTTTTCGAATCTTGTCTTTCTAAATCAGATGGTGTTTCAGATGTTCCGTAATTAGCAACATCTTGCCATGCATCTTCTGCATCATATTCAACAGAACGATCTTCATCATGTTTGTGGAAAGAAGGAGATAACACTTCTTCTTCGACTGGTCGTGTATTCATATTTAGCTTATTTGTCGCGTGCTGGATGCATGTTGTAGCAGTCGGCATTGCTTCTAATCTTTCAAATGGAATTTCTTCGCCAGACACTTCGCAAATGCCGTACGTACCCGCTTCTATTTTTTGCAAGGCATGTTTCGTATCCTCTAGCTGTTTATGCCAAAGTTCAATAAGCCCGAAGTCTTTTTCACGTTCATATAGCTCTGTTGCCATATCAGCTGGATGGTTATCATAGCTAGATAATTCTCCAACAGACTCACGTTCAGATGCACGATCTTCATTTTCGTGTGTTTGTATCGTTTGCTCTAGTTCGTGTTTTTGTTTTTCTAAAACGGATTTAAATTGATTTATTTGTTGTGGAGTTAACATAGTCGTCCACCTTCCTACAATTCAGTTTCTTTACATAGTATGAGCGTTGCGAGTAGGAATTATGAGATGAATTTCAGATATGAAAAAGGAGCCGCATAAGCAGCTCCTTTTATAGAAAGTATCCAAGTAATAATCCGATTCCCATGAGGAGACCGAAGATCGTATTTGTTTTTGCTGTTGCAATCATCGCAGGTACCATTTCCATTGGAATGCTTTTGCCGATAAAGCCTTTCGTTGCTTTAAATGCTTTCGGTGCACTTAAAAATACGATAAGCATCCATGGTGATACGATGCCCACGATAATTAAAGCAATTGTCCAAATGTAGGAAACGATGAACATAGAAGCAAGTACACCAACCGCTCTTTCACGTCCAACGAGAATTGCTAACGTTTTACGACCGTTTTCTTTATCGCCATCTAAGTCACGAATATTATTAGCTAGTAAAATGGCACCAATTAAAATGGAGCTTGGAATAGATAGTAAAATGACTTCTGATGTTACAGTTCCAGTTTGAATAAAGAATGAAATTCCAATAATGATAACACCCATAAATAATCCGGCTGTTAACTCTCCAAATGGTGTATAGGCAATGGGAAGTGGGCCACCCGTGTAAAGGTAAGCAACGGCCATACAAACAAGACCGATTGCAGCAAGCCACCAGCTAGAATTCATACAAATATAAACACCTAATAGTATTGCGATGCCGAAAAATCCAAATGCTAAGTTAAGCACTGTTTTTGGCTGAATGCCATCGCGAACGATAGCGCCGCCGATACCAACTGAACCTTCGTGATCGAGTCCTCTTTTATAATCAAAGTATTCATTAAACATGTTTGTTGCTGCCTGAATGAGAAGACAAGCAAGAAGCATTATAAGGAAAAGAGGGAGATGGATTTGATTTATACCTCCGACCTGCATTGCATAGGCTGTTCCGATGAAAACAGGAACGAAAGCTGCTGTTAATGTATGGGGACGTAGTAAACTCCACCAAATGCGCCAGCCTGTTTGCTTGCTTGGTTTTGGCGCCGTAGGAGAGGAATTCGCTTCGACGTTCATTTCCATGTTGAATCCTCCTTTGGTCACATATTGTACACAACTAAGTGTAGAAAAAGCATCATTTAGTGTCAACGTTTATTTTCTAGGAAGAGAAGGTGAATTTCTCAGAAATGCTAAACGTTGACAGGCCTTTCGTTTGAGGTGTATCTTAAAATCAAGCGTAATTATGACTATTTTTCGCCCATAGGGGGGAGACAATTGTGATTCAAACGAAACAAAAAGGCTTGCAAGAAGTTCTTAGTGCAGCCATTAAGCATGCAACTGATGAAAAAATATTGGTTAGTTTTGTAAAACAAATAGACTGGATGGATCCGCTTCTGTTTTATGCAGCAGGAAAAAGGATTGCATTGGAAAATAGATGTTATTTTGCAGATCCAGCTCAGCATGTAATATTTGCTGGAATTGGCTCTGTTTTCACTATAGCAAATTCTTCTCACAAACGCTTTCAAGCGGCTCGTGACGAGTGGGATAAAGTAAAAGAGAAAGCATTTGTACAAAGAGAAAAATATGAATTTGGAACAGGTCCTCTTTTATTTGGTGGATTTTCATTTGACCAAGAAAAAGAGAAAACGGACTTATGGAAAGAATTCGATGATACGACATTTTCACTACCAGCATTTTTATTAACTGTAAAAAATGAAAAAGCATGGTTAACGATGAATACATTCGTTTCAGCAACAGATTGTGCAGAAACTCTTTATAACGAAATTGTTTCTTTAGAAGAGAAAATTTTTGGGGAGAGTAAATGTGCATTAGAAGGATCGAAATTAACAGTTACTTCTAAAGTGGAAGTGGATCCGAAAGGCTGGATGAAAGCCATTGAGAAAGTGCAAGATGAGATGAAGCAGGGTAACGTGCAGAAGGTTGTATTAGCGAGGGAGCTAAAAGTAGAAATGGATCATCATATTGATTCTGCTCTTGTTTTAGAAGCACTTCGCATTGGGCAACCGGATTGTTACGTATTTTCTTTTGATTATAAAGGAGCATGCTTCTTAGGAGCGACGCCAGAGAGGTTAATTCGCAAAGAAGATGAGAAGTTTACTTCGATGTGTCTTGCTGGTTCAACTGGTCATGGTCAATCTATAGAAGAAAGTAAGCGAAATAGTAATGCGCTTCTTCATGATGAAAAGAATTTAGCTGAACACGGTTATGTTGTGAACATGATCAGGTCGGTATTAAATGAGCACTGCGAATACGTTAATATTCCGGAGAGTCCAGGTCTATTAACAACGAAAAACTTAATTCATTTATATACGCCTGTAGAGGCAAAAGGCACTGCGAGTCTTTTAACGATGGTAGAAGAATTACATCCAACACCAGCTCTTGGCGGGACACCTCGTTTGGAAGCGATGAAACTGATTCGTGATGTTGAATTGTTAGACAGAGGATTATATGGTGCACCGATTGGCTGGATAGATGATGAAGGAAATGGTGAATTTGCGGTTGCACTTCGCTGCGGATTATTAAATGGCGAGAAAGCATCCTTATTTGCCGGTTGCGGGATTGTAATTGATTCAGTACCGCAACTTGAATATGAAGAGACAAGTTTGAAGTTTAGACCGATGCTTGGTGCTTTGGAGGAATTAATGAAATGAACAATCATATAGAAGCATTATCATATTATTTAGGCGCGTTCGTGGATGAACTGACGCGTCTAAATGTATGTGATGTTGTCATTAGTCCAGGCTCACGGTCAACGCCGATTGCTCTACTAATGGAACAACACGAAGGAATGAACACATATTTACATGTAGATGAAAGATCTGCAGGATTTTTTGCGCTCGGTATCGCAAAAGCGAAAAAACGTCCGGTTGCATTATTATGTACGTCAGGAACGGCAGCAGCGAACTACTATCCAGCTGTATGTGAAGCTTTCCATTCACGAGTGCCGCTTATCGTCTTAACAGCAGATAGACCGCATGAATTAAGAGATGTCGGTGCACCACAAGCGATGAATCAATTTAATTTATACGGTACGTTTGTGAAGCAATTTACAGAGATGGCACTTCCAGAAGCGAGTGAAGCGATGTACCACTACGCTCGCATGACAACGCAGCGCATGATAGCAAGTGCTTGTTTAGCGCCGCAAGGACCTGTTCATCTTAATTTTCCAGTTCGTGAACCGCTTATCCCGGACTTTTCATTAGAAAGTTTATGGGATAAAGGACGCGGGGAATATACAGGAGTAGTTCAGCAAGGGAACGTGGTGATGCCGAGTGAATATGTAGATTCTCTTGTAGGGCGCCTTTCACATATGGAAAAGGGGCTTATTATTTGTGGAGATGATAGTCATTCAGAAATCGCAACGTTTGCAACGCAACTAGCTGAAAAAACGGGATACCCAATATTAGCAGACCCACTTTCTAATATTCGTAGCGGACACCACGATAAAACGATGGTAATCGACTGTTATGATACATTTTTACGAAATGAATTGTTAAAAGAGACGTGGAAGCCGGACGTTTTAATTCGTTTTGGTGGTATGCCTGTTTCGAAAGCATTAACGCAGTTCATTAAAAAACAAACGAAAGCTGTTCATATCGTTGTTGACGAATCTGGACAATGGAGAGATCCAGCTCTTGTTGCGACAGAAGTTGTACAGGCAAGTGATATTGCATTTTGCAGTACATTAATAGAAAAAATGCCAGTTATGAAAAAGAATGATTGGCCCCAAATGTGGCAACATATAAACGAAAAAACGAAGGAAACGCTTCGTGAAATGGAAACATATGAAACTGCATTTGAAGGAAAAGTCATTACAGATATTGTACGCGTATTACCAGAAGGAGCAACGTTATTTGCGAGTAATAGTATGCCAATTCGTGATACAGATTCATTCTTCTTCACATCAGATAAAAATATTCAAGTGATGGCAAACCGCGGTGTAAATGGGATTGATGGCATCATTTCGACAGCTTTAGGAGCGAGCATGATTTGCGATCCGCTCGTATTAGTCATCGGTGACTTATCATTCTATCACGATTTAAATGGACTATTAGCTGCAAAATTACATGAATTAAATATAACGATTGTCGTTGTAAATAATGATGGTGGGGGTATTTTCTCATTCTTACCACAATATGAGAAAAAGGAACACTTCGAATCGTTATTTGGAACGCCGATTGGGCTTGACTATGAGCATGTTGTTAAAATGTACGGTGGTTCATTTAGCCGTGTAAATGGTTGGGAGCAATTCCGGGAGGAAGTACAAAAGGGAGCAACGACAGAAGGTTTACACGTTGTAGAAATTTGTACGAACCGTGATGAAAACTTAACGTTGCACCGTACGTTATGGGCAAAAACACAGGACGTAATTACTACATCATTGCAAGGTGAATCAAAATGAAAGTAACGCTGCAAGGTGTATCGTATGAATATGAAGTAGTCGGAAGCGGGGAACCACTTCTACTTCTTCATGGTTTTACGGGAAGCATGGAAACGTGGCGTTCTTTTATCTCTTCATGGAGTGGGCAGTTTCAAGTTATTGTAGTGGATCTTGTTGGACACGGAAAGACCGAGAGTCCTGAAGATGTTGCGCATTATGACATTCGAAATGTGGCATTGCAAATGAAAGAACTATTAGATTACCTTCATATTGAAAAAGCACATATACTTGGCTATTCAATGGGCGGTAGACTGGCGATTACGATGGCGTGTCTATATCCAGAATATGTACGTTCTCTTTTATTAGAAAATTGTACAGCTGGACTCAAAAGTGAAGATGAGCGAAAAGAACGCTGTGAAAAAGATGAGCGACTTGCCGATAAAATTGAGCGAGAAGGCATAGAAAGTTTTGTATCGATGTGGGAAAATATTCCGCTGTTTGAAACGCAAAAACGTTTAGCAAAAAACGTACAAGAAGCGGTGCGAAAAGAACGACTTGCTAACAATCCAAAAGGACTTGCAAATAGCTTGCGCGGCATGGGAACAGGGGCTCAGCCTTCATGGTGGGATGAGCTACACAACTTGAAAATGCCTGTTCTTTTAATGAACGGAGAGCATGATGAAAAGTTCTTTCGCATATTAAAAAACATCGAAAAATGCGTCTCTGACGCGAAATTTGTCAAAATTGATGGTGCTGGCCATGCAATTCATGTGGAACAACCGGAAAAGTTTGATACAATAGTAAAGGGATTTCTAAAAACTATGCAGTGATGCTTTTTTCAGTTAAGAATGAAGTTACACTTATAGAGGAGATCAGAAATATACAAGGAGGTAGTTGTAATGGCTATTGAATGGGTAAAAGAAGGCAATTACGAAGATATTATTTATTCAACATACAATGGTATCGCAAAAATTTCGATTAACCGTCCTGAAGTACATAACGCATTCCGTCCAAAAACGGTAATGGAGTTAATCGACGCTTTTGCACAAGCTCGTGATGATGCAAATGTTGGCGTTATCATTTTAACAGGTGAAGGTGGACGTGCATTCTGTTCTGGCGGCGACCAAAAAGTTCGTGGTCATGGTGGATATGTAGGTGACGACCAAATCCCACGTCTAAACGTATTAGACTTACAACGTCTAATTCGTGCAATTCCTAAACCAGTTATCGCAATGGTAGCAGGTTATGCAATCGGTGGAGGACACGTACTTCATATCGTATGTGACTTAACAATCGCTGCAGACAACGCTGTATTCGGACAAACAGGTCCTAAAGTAGGAAGCTTTGACGGTGGATACGGAGCTGGTTACTTAGCTCGTATGGTAGGCCACAAGAAAGCTCGCGAAATTTGGTACCTATGCCGTCAATACAGTGCTGGGGAAGCGCTTGATATGGGCTTAGTAAATACAGTAGTACCATTAGAACAACTTGAAGCAGAAACAGTACAATGGGCACAAGAAATCTTAGCAAACAGCCCAATGGCACTTCGTTTCCTAAAAGCTGCATTCAACGCAGACACAGACGGTCTAGCTGGTATTCAACAACTAGCTGGAGATGCAACGTTATTGTACTACACAACTGACGAAGCAAAAGAAGGTCGCGACGCATTCAAAGAAAAACGCAGTCCGGACTTCGGTCAATTCCCTCGTTTCCCTTGATCAAATCAAAAGCGGAGCCGACTGTTTAGCCTCGTAGGCTAAGGTTCTTTCGCACAGAAAGTGTTTTTTACTTTCTCGTGCGGAAGGTTCTTAGACGGAAGGGGCTAGGAGGCGCAGCTAGATGAAACCAAAAGCGGAAGCGGCTCGCTTAGAACAAGAGGGCGTTGGAACTCCTGACGTAGAGGCGCTTTTTGCCTCGTAGGAAGGCGTGAAACGACCGACTGTTCTAGCCGCTGTAGCTAGATGAGATCAAACCGGAAACAAAACAACTAAGAGACTTGATGTCACATCAAGTCTCTTTCTTTCATGAAAGGAGAATGTATGATGGAGACGATGCCAAATTGGTTAAAGCAACGTGCATTTTTAACACCAGATCGTACTGCAATTGAAATAGAGGAAGAGAAAGTTACTTTTATGCAGCTGCATGAAAAGGTAGTATCTGTTTGTGAACACCTCACGCATGTAGGAGTGAAGCGAGGACAAAAGGTGGCTGTTCTGATGAAAAATGGTATGGAGATGATTACAGTTATTCACGCCCTATCGTACGTAGGGGCAGTAGCTGTGCTTTTAAATACGCGTCTTTCAAGAGAAGAGCTACTTTGGCAAATGGATGATGCTGAAGTTATTTGTTTAGTGACCGATCAAGAATTTGATGCTAAAGATGTTCCTGTCTATTCATTCGCCGAAGTGATGAATGGACCAAAAGAGGAAGCCTCTATACAAGAAGAATTCTCTTTAGAAGAAGCGATGACGATTATTTATACGTCAGGGACGACAGGGAAACCGAAAGGCGTTATTTTAACATATGGAAATCACTGGGCCAGCGCGGTTGGCTCTTCGCTTAATTTAGGACTTCGTGATGATGATTGCTGGTTAGCGTGTATGCCGATGTTCCATGTTGGCGGGTTATCTCTTCTAATGAAAAATATTATGTACGGCATGCGCATTTTACTCGTTCCGAAATATGATGCTGATTTTATTCATACAGCACTTCAAACGAGAGGCGTAACGATTATTTCAGTCGTATCAAAAATGTTAACTGATTTATTAGAGAGACTTGGAGAAGAAACATATCCTTCTTCTTTACGATGTATGTTACTTGGTGGAGGACCAGCGCCAAAACCGTTACTCGAAACATGTGTAGATAAAGGAATTCCTGTGTATCAAACGTACGGTATGACAGAAACGTCTTCGCAAATTTGTACGTTGTCCGCAGATTACATGTTAACGAAAGTAGGATCAGCTGGAAAGCCACTATTTCAGTGCCAACTTCGTATTGAAAAAGACGGCGTAGTAGTGCCGCCACATGCGGAAGGTGAAATCGTAGTAAAAGGACCGAACGTAACAGGTGGTTACTTTAACCGTGAAGATGCGACGCGTGAGACTATTCAAAACGGATGGCTTCATACTGGTGACCTCGGTTATTTAGATGAAGAAGGATTTTTATACGTATTAGATCGCCGCAGTGATTTAATTATTTCTGGCGGAGAGAATATATATCCGGCTCAAATTGAAGAAGTGTTGCTGTCCCATCCAGCGATAGCGGAAGCTGGTGTTGTAGGTATGACTGATGATAAATGGGGACAAGTACCCGCTGCTTTTGTTGTGAAAAGCGGGGCGGTAACAGAAGAAGAAATTCTTCACTTTTGCGAGGGGAAATTAGCGAAATATAAAGTGCCGAAGAAAGCATGTTTCTTAGAGGAATTACCACGTAACGCTTCGAAAAAATTGTTAAGACGAGAGTTAAGAGAATTAGTGGAGGAGAAAGAAACAGTAAACAAAAACATAGACAAAAGTAGGCATATATAATAAAAAGTAATTATGAAACAATATAAACCAAAAGAATTTTCAGAAATGCTTAATGTCTCTGTTAAGACATTGCAAAGGTGGGACAATCAAGGTGTTTTAACTGCTTACCGAAACCAAAAAGGAAGATGATACTATACAGAAGAACAGTATAAGGAATATATGGGTATTCAAGAAGAAAATAAAGTAGGCAAAGTAGTTATTTACACAAGAGTATCAAATCCAGGTCAGAAAGATGATTTAGAAAATCAGGTTGAGTTTTTAAAAACATTCGCAAATGCACGAGGGATGATTGTAGATGAAGTTATCAAAGATATTGGTAGCGGATTAAACTACAAAAGAAAACAGTGGAATAACCTGATTGACAGTTGTATGGAAAGAAATATTTCGACTATCATCATTGCACACAAAGATAGATTTGTACGTTTTGGATATGAGTGGTTTGAAAAGTTTCTTCGTAAAATGGGAGTGGAAATTATGATTGTTAACAATGAAAAACTATCTCCTCAAGAAGAACTTGTGCAGGATTTAATATCTATCATTCATGTATTTAGCGGTAGAATATATGGGTTGAGAAAATACAAAAAGAAAATGTCGGAGGATGAAGATTTATGAAAAGAGCATATTTAATAGAAATCAAACCGACAACTGAACAAGTTAGTAAAATCCGTCAAACTATTGGGGTGTGTCGATATGTATATAACCTGTATATCTCTAAAAATAAAGAGGCATATGAGTCGGATGGGAAATTTCTTAGTGGCTATGACTTTTCTAAATGGTTAAACAACATTCATACAAAAGAGTGTGACCAGTGGATTAAAGAAGTGTCGAGCAAAGCGGTAAAACAAGCGATTATGAATGGAGATAAAGCTTTTAAGCGATTTTTTAAAGGTTTATCTAAGTTTCCACGATATAAAAAAAAGAAGAAGCAAGATGTGAAGTGCTACTTTCCGAAAAACAACAAAACAGATTGGACAGTAGAAAGACATAGAGTAAAAGTCCCTACAATTGGTTGGATAAGGTTAAAAGAGTATGGATATATTTCAAAAAATACAACTGTAAAAAGTGGTACAGTATATCAAAGAGCAGGAAGATACTATGTGTCTATACTCTGTGAAGTGAAAGAGGTAAAACCAAATTCAATTCTCAATGCAGTAGGTATAGGAATTGATTTGGGAATTAAAGACTTCGCTGTACGTAGCGATGGAAAAACTCACAAAAATATAAATAAAACAGTACAAGTAAAAAAGATAGAAAAACGGTTAAAACGTGAACAACGCTCTTTATCACGCAAATTTGAAAATATAAGAAAGAGAGGTGAACAACCTGTTACTAATAAAAGAGCGAATATAAACAAAAATATTCTTAGGGTGCAACAGCTACATGCTAGGCTAGCAAATATTCGATTAGCGTATGTAAAGTCTATTGTAAATGATGTGGTGAAAACCAAGCCAATGTTTATTACAGTAGAAGATTTGAATGTGAAAGGTATGATGAAGAACAAACATCTATCTAAAGCTGTAGCGCAACAATGTTTTTATGCTTTTAAAACATGGTTATCAACGAAATGTAGGGAATATGGAATTGAACTACGGCAAGTGGACAGATTCTATCCATCTTCTAAAATATGTTCATGTTGCGGTCAAAAAAAGTCGGATTTAAAGCTGTCTGACCGAGTATATACATGTGATTGTGGAAATGTAATGGATAGAGATTTAAATGCATCTATCAACCTTTTACAAGCAAAAAAATATACAATACTAACGTAAATAGATTGTATATATGTACGGTGGGCTACATCGGAATTTACGCCTGTGGAGTGTCACAGCAAACTGTAGTAGCAAGTGATTAGCGAGGCAGGGCACGTAGAAGCAGGAATACTCTAAGAATATACATTTGTCTATATTTTTAGTAGCAGATGTAGGTGGAAATAAAAAAAGCGACACTTCATATAACAGAAATGCCACTCGTAATCCCGTTTGCTGCAAGCTACGGAACGTATGAGAAGCGTGAGAGCATCGTTATTAAATTAGAGGATACGGACGGATACATTGGATTTGGCGAAGTCGTCGCCTTCTCTGAACCGTGGTATACGGAAGAAACAGTGAAGACAGCATTGCATGTACTGCAAGATTTTTTATTACCTGATTTATTAAAGGCTGAAATTTCTCATCCGAATGAAGTGCCAAGTTTGTTCCAGCATATAAAAAGAAACCGAATGGCAAAGGCAGGAATAGAAGGAGCTGTTTGGGATTTATATGCGAAGCGACAAAAGAAGTCATTAGCGACATTACTAGGCGGGACTAGACCTGAAATTGAGGTCGGTGTTGTAATTGGTATCAATACAATTCCGGTTATGTTAAAACAAATCGAAAAGTACGCAGAAGAAGGGTACGAGCGTTTTAAAGTGAAAATAAAGCCAGAGCATGACTACGAATTATTGAAAGAGATTCGTAAAGAATTCCCGCACATCTCGTTAATGGCTGATGCGAACTCAGCGTACACGTTAGCGGATACGGAGAAATTGAAACGATTAGATGAATTTCAATTGATGATGATTGAACAACCGTTAGCGGATTACGATTTTCTTGATCATGCACAGCTGCAAAAGAAAATCGAAACGCCAATTTGCTTAGACGAAAGTATCCATAGTTTAGAAGACGCGCGCGTTGCGACTACGCTTGGAAGTTGCCGCATCGTAAATATTAAACCAGGGCGAGTGGGCGGATTAACGGAGTCGATTCAAATCCATGATTATTGTATGAAGCATAATATCCCCGTTTGGTGTGGCGGTATGGTGGAGATGGGGATTTCAAGAGCACAAAATGTTGCGCTTGCCTCATTGCCGAACTTTACGATTCCAGGCGATATATCTGCTTCTAGCAGACATTGGGAGCAGGATATTATTTCGCCGGAAGTGATGCTTAAGGGCGGAAAAGTTATGGTGCCGCAAAGTGTTGAAGCTGAGTATGAAGTAGACCGCGGAAGGTTGGCGGAGATCACGAAACAGCGAATTGTTTTGGAGCGGTAACTTGAGTCTTTAAAGTAGCGGGCGAATTTCGTTGTTAATTGTCGGTAAGTCGATATATTTCAATAATCGCTGATATAATGCGAGTTACGGTCGATATAATTGAGAAATCGCCGATATAATTCAAGTTATGGTCGATATATTTGGAAAATCGCTGATATAATTTTATTTACAAAGGTTACTCTAACGGGTAACCTTTTCGTATTGTACAAATTGGATAGACTAGTTTACAATCGAGCGTATAAAAGGGGGAGTAAAATGAAGCGCATTTCAATTTTAATAGTGGATGATGAGGCAGAAATTGCTGATTTAATTGAGATACATTTAGAAAAAGAAGGGTACCACGTCGTGAAGGCAGCAGACGGGGAAGAGGCTGTTCATATTATTGAAACGCAGCCAATCGACTTAGTGGTTTTAGATATTATGATGCCGAAAATGGATGGGTATGAAGTGACGCGTCAAATTCGCGCAAAGCACCATATGCCAATCATTTTCTTAAGTGCGAAAACTTCGGACTTTGATAAGGTGACAGGTCTTGTATTAGGCGCAGATGATTATATGACGAAACCTTTTACACCGATTGAATTAGTTGCGCGTGTAAATGCACAATTACGTAGGTTTCTTACATTAAATCAGCCGAAAGTAGCGGAGAATAAATCTGCTTTAGAGATAGGCGGAGTTATTATTGATCCTGAGCGAAGAACAGTGAACGTCTATGGAGAGCAAATTGAGTTAACACCGAAAGAGTTTGATATTTTATATTTATTAGCGAGCCATCCGAAGAAAGTGTATAATGTGGAAAATATTTTTCAGCAAGTATGGGCAGATGATTATTATGAAGGCGGAAATACAGTTATGGTACATATTCGTACGTTGCGGAAAAAGCTTGGGGAAGATAAAAGAAAGGATAAATTAATAAAAACAGTGTGGGGAGTAGGTTATACTTTCAATGGCTAATATGATGAAAAGTTTTCGATTTAAAATGATTGCCTTATTTGCGTTAAGTATGGTGCTTGCAGCAACTGTAACTTATATAATTTATAAAGGATTACAGCTGTATTATAAAACGATGGTTCGCTACGAAGAGCCTTTAGCGCAATTTAGGTCAGTGGTAAGGGAAGTTGGAGACATTAACTTCTTTTTAATTTTCTTTATTCCGTTATCTATTATCTTTTTCTTCTTTTTGACAAAACCGTATTTAAAGTATTTTAGTGAGATTTCTAACGGGATTCATCATCTTGCGAACGGTAACTTTACGAATAAAGTTCAAGTTTCATCAAACGATGAGTTTGGAGATATCGCACGTGAAATAAATGTTGCGAGTGAAAAGTTAAAAGAAGCGGTGGAAAGAGGAGACTTTGCTGAAAGTAGTAAAGATCAGCTCGTTGTAAACTTAGCTCATGATTTAAGAACTCCATTAACATCCGTGTTAGGGTATTTAGATTTAATTCTTAAAGATGAGAATTTAACAAAAGAACAAATTAAACATTTCTCCACAATTGCATATACGAAATCGCAAAGGCTCGAAAGTTTAATTGATGAGTTATTTGAAATTACACGTATGAATTATGGCATGCTAAAGCTGGATAAAAAGCCGATTGATATAAGTGAACTACTTATACAGTTAGATGAGGAATTGTATCCTTTATTAGAGAAACATCATTTACAAGCTAGGTTGAATATTGATCCTCATTTGCCAATTAACGGTGATGGAAAATTGTTAGCTAGAGTATTTGAAAACTTGTTAACAAATGCCGTTCGATACGGATATGATGGGCAATTTGTTGATCTGAATGGGTATATCGATAATGGAGAAGTTGTCGTACAAGTTATGAATTATGGAGACAGCATTCCAGAAGAAGATTTACCGTATCTTTTTGATATGTTTTATACAGGTGATAAATCGAGAACTGAGAACCGTGGCGGGACAGGCCTTGGACTGTTTATTGCGAAAAATATTGTTGAGCAGCATAACGGCACAATTTCTGCTGAAAGTAATGTAGTTAGAACAATGTTTGAAGTGCGATTGCCAAAAGACGAGAACTTAACAATTTAATAAAAATTTAAACTTTACCCCACTTTTTATTTTAATAGTTTTTTCTATTCTATACGTAAGTTACGTTAAGGAGGAACTAGAAATGAAAAAGTGGGTATTTATTTCTTTTTTTATAGCATGCACAGTATGTGTAGGCTTTTATATATCACCGTTATTTCAAAAGGAAATCGATGTTAAAATTGTCGGAAAAGATGAGCTAGTAAAGGCGGCAAATACCGAGAGGAAAGAGATTACGAAGGAACAAATTTATAAGGGTGATTTATTATTAGTTAATAGGGATTATCCAGTAAAAAAAGATAGTATTAGGTCTGATATTATAAATGTAAATCATAATAGTGAATTAGTAAGAGGCTACGTAATATTTGATAGAAATCTTCGTTTATCAAAGTATGTTGTAAAAAAGTTTTTGAACGTTGTCGATGCGGCTGGAAAAGATGGCGTACAGCATTTCTTAATGAGCAGTGGGTATCGAGATTTTAAAGAACAAAGTAAATTATATAAAGAAATGGGATCTGATTACGCGCTTCCAGCAGGATATAGTGAACATAATTTAGGATTATCACTAGACGTTGGATCAACGCAAAAGAAAATGGAGAAAGCGCCTGAAGGAAAATGGATTGAAGAGAACGTATGGAAGCATGGCTTTGTACTACGTTATCCGAAAAATAAAAGTAACATTACTGGAATTCAATATGAGCCATGGCATATCCGTTATGTCGGCCTACCTCATAGCGCGATTATGCAAAAAAAGAATTTCACACTAGAGGAATATTTAGATTTCTTAAAAGAGGAAAAAGAGATTTCAACTGAAGTAGAAGGTAAGAAATATACTGTTTCTTATTATAAAGTTTCTGAGAATATGAAAGTGAACGTTCCAGCAAACAAGCAGTATGAAATTTCGGGGAATAATATGGATGGGGTTATTGTGACGGTTCAGGAATAGAGAAAAAGGCTGTGCCATTTGGGACAGCCTTTTTTTATATAAGAAAGGAATTGACGTTTCTTGTCGGTAAATCGATATTCCTTGTCGAATCGTTGATATATTGTAAGTTATGATAGATATAATTGAAAAATCGTTGATATATTGTAAGTTATGATAGATATATTCAAAAAATCGTTGATATAATTTCCTATACTACTACCATTTTGGAGGAGCATCTTTTTATTCACTTTCAAACATTATAACGTTATATTTACTTCTGACTTTTTTTGTGTTACGCTAAACGTGTGAAAGAGATATAAAAAATGAAACTTAAATGTAAGCGTATTCTTATGGCTTCTTATAGAAAAGGGTGGAAATACAATGACAGAACGATTCGTACTACGTAATGTGAAACGTGTGAACGGGGAAGAGATTGACATTGTAATTGAAAATAACAAAATCGTACAGGTGACGAAAGCTGGTGCTGGCGAGGGTGGAAAGGTTCTTGATTACTCTGGTACTTACGTATCGAGTGGTTGGATTGATTTGCACGTTCACGCTTTTCCAGAGTTTGATCCGTATGGCGATGAGGTGGATGAAATTGGCGTTAAGCAAGGGGTAACGACAATTGTTGATGCGGGTAGCTGCGGAGCTGATCGCATTGCAGATTTAGTAAAAAGTAGAGAGCAGGCAAAAACGAATTTATTTGCCTTTTTAAATATTTCTCGCATCGGTTTGAAACGAATCGATGAATTATCCAATATGGAATGGATCGATAAAGAGAAAGTAATAGAAGCAGTAGAAAAGTATAAAGATGTAATCGTTGGGTTAAAGGCGAGAATGAGTAAAAGTGTCGTTTGTGATAGTGGAATTGAACCGCTGCATGTTGCACGCTCTTTATCTCGTGAAACATCATTACCGATTATGGTACATATCGGTTCAGCGCCTCCTCGCATAGAGGAAGTTGTACCTCTTTTAGAAAAAGATGATGTGATTACACATTACTTAAACGGGAAAGAAAATAATTTATTTGATGAAGAAGGCAAACCGCTACCTGTATTACTAGATGCAGTGAAGCGCGGTGTTCATTTAGATGTTGGTCACGGCAATGCTAGTTTTTCTTTTAAAGTAGCAGAGGCTGCGAAGCGTCACGATATCATCTTTAATACGATTAGTACAGATATTTACCGGAAGAATCGTATACACGGTCCCGTGTATAGTATGGCTCACGTTCTTTCGAAATTCCTTTACTTAGGTTATCCGCTAGAAGAAGTAATTGACGCGGTTACGAAAAATGCAGCAGAGTGGCTGAAAAAACCAGAGCTTGGCCGTATTCAAGAAGGAGATATTGCAAACTTAACTTTATTTACAGTGAAAGATGAGAAGGTTACGTTAATTGATTCAGAAGGGGATCAGCGCATTGCTGAAAGAAGGATTGATACGAAAGGGGTTGTAATCAATGGGTCATTCATTGAATGCTAAGTACGGATTAAAAAGAGTAATTAATGCGAGCGGTAGAATGAGTATTTTAGGTGTATCCGCTCCTACAGATACAGTTATGGATGCGATGAAACATGGTGGACAAAATTATGTGGAAATTGCTGATTTAGTAGATAAAGCGGGAGACCATATTGCGAGAATTCTAGATTCAGAGGCAGCGGTCGTTGTGAACTCAGCATCGAGTGGCATTGCGCTTTCTATCGCTGGTATCGTGACGGAAGGAAATCGCCGTAAAAGTGAAAGACTTCATCAAGAAGTAATCGCGAAAAACGAAGTAATTATGTTAAAAGGTCATAACGTTCAATACGGTGCTCCAGTTGAAACGATGATTTATTTAGGCGGCGGTAAGCTTGTTGAAGTGGGTTACGCAAATGAAGGGAAAGCAGAGCATATTGAAGATGCAATTGGTGAAAATACAGCAGCGATTCTGTATGTGAAATCACATCATGCAGTGCAAAAAAATATGATTTCTGTTGAAGAAGCATGGGAAGTAGCGCAGCGAAATAACGTACCACTTATCGTTGATGCGGCAGCTGAAGAAGACATTCAAAAATATGTGAAGTATTCAGACCTTGCCATTTATAGTGGTTCAAAGGCAATTGAAGGACCTACTTCTGGTATTGTTGGCGGTAAACGAAAATATATCGAATGGCTGAAAGTGCAATTACATTGCATCGGAAGAAGTATGAAAGTTGGGAAAGAAACAACTTTCGGCTTACTTCAAGCGCTTGATGAGTACGGCGTAAAAGAAGATAAAAGTGAGCAAGAAAAAGAATTGCTACAAATACTTATGCCGCTAAAAGAATTAAAAGGTGTAAATGTAACGATCGTTCAAGATGAAGCTGGAAGAGCAATCTTTAGAGCACGTATTCATATTAGCGAAAAAGAGTTAAATAAATCGGCAAAAGACGTTGTGACAGCATTACGCGAAGGGGAAATCGCAATCTATACACGTGATTACGGAGTAAGACAAGGATTCTTTGATATTGATCCACGTCCACTTCAAGGTGATGACATACATGTAATTGAAGAAAAATTGAGAGAAATTGTAGGGGGAAACTAAAATGACAAATATTCAAAAACGTTTTTATAAAGGCCGCGTAGCATTAAATGTATTAGCGAACAATACCCGAAATGCGAAAGATATTTTTGAAGCAGCAGAAGGGTATGTAGTAGTGGGGGTATTATCAAAAGACTACCCAACAGTAGAAGAAGCCGTTACAGCGATGAAAGCATACGGAAAAGAAATTGATGACGCTGTATCAATCGGACTAGGAGCAGGAGATAATCGCCAAGCGGCAGTTGTAGCTGAGATTGCGAAGCATTATCCTGGCAGCCATATTAACCAAGTGTTCCCTTCAGTTGGAGCGACACGTGCAAATCTTGGCGAAAAAGATAGCTGGATTAATAGTTTAGTATCCCCAACAGGAAAAGTGGGTTACGTAAATATTTCTACTGGTCCAATTAGCGCAGCTGGAGAAGAAAAAGCAATCGTTCCAATTAAAACAGCAATTGCACTTGTACGTGATATGGGCGGAAATTCATTGAAATACTTTCCAATGAAAGGTTTAGCTCATGAGGAAGAATATCGCGCAGTTGCGAAGGCTTGTGCAGAAGAAGGATTTGCATTAGAGCCAACAGGCGGAATTGATAAAGAAAACTTCGAAACAATTGTACGTATTGCGCTTGAAGCAAACGTAGAGCAAGTTATCCCGCACGTGTACTCTTCTATTATTGATAAAGAAACTGGTAACACGAAAGTAGAAGATGTTCGTGAATTATTAGCAGTCGTGAAGAAGCTAGTTGATCAATATGCGTAAGAAAATTGCAGCGTTTGGCGAAGTAATGATGCGCATGCAAGTACCTGGATATGAATTGTTGTCGCAAGCTAACACGTTAAATTACTCATTTTCAGGTACAGGTGTGAACGTTGCAGCGGCACTTTCTCACTTAGGGCATGAAGGGCTTCTTATTTCAACTTTACCGGAAAATTCGGTTGGAGAGGCAGCTGTATCTTACATTCAAAAGTTAGGGATTCAAACTTCTCTTGTTTCAAGAGGCGGTAAATATGTAGGTATGTATTTTTTAGAAAATGGATTCGGTGCACGTGCAAGCCGCGTTACGTATTCGAATCGACTAGAAAGTAGCTTCAATACGGCGTCTGAAGAGATGTACCAATTTGAAGAAATTGCTAAGGAAATTGATATCGTTCATTTTTGCGGTATTACACTTGCGATGAATGATACGGTGCGCCATCATATGAAGTCTTTAGCGAGAGCAGTTAAAGAAAACGGAGGAACCGTCGTTTTTGATTGTAATTATCGTCCATCACTTTGGGGAGAAGACGGATATGAACAGGCAAAACCGCATTATGAAGAAATGCTGGGACTTGCTGAAATCGTTATGATGAACGAAAAAGATGCAATGTTCGTTCTTGGAATGAAAACAGAAGAGACAGAGCGAGAGGCGCAACTTGTTGATCTTATTCCAAAGGTTGCTGAAACATATCATATCGCTACAATCGCTGGTACACATCGCTCTATTAATAGTGATAATACACACTCGCTACGCGGGTTTATATGTAAAGATGGTGCGTTCACTTTTGCAAAAACACTTGCGTTTTCTGTATATGATAGAATAGGTGCTGGAGATGCTTATACGAGCGGGATTATTCATGGCGAGATAGAAGAGTTTGCACCAGAGAAAGCTGTTTCATTTGCGTCAGCAGCTGGAATGCTTGCACATACAATCGTCGGTGATACGCCCATGTCATCAGAGAAGGATATACTTCGGGCAATGACGGCATCAGTAGGTGATGTAGAAAGGTAGTGGGTGTAACGGTGAACGTAACGAGGAAAAAAGGACCATTATATTTACAAATAAAAAATATTATTCGTGATCGAATATTGCATGGTGTATATGCGATTCATACGAATATTCCTTCTGAACCGCAGTTAGAAGAAGAGTTCAAAGTGAGCAAAATTACAGTGCGTAATGCAATTAAAGAACTCGCTCAAGAAGGATATTTAGAAAAGAAAAGCGGTAAAGGAACGAAAGTTATCCGTAATACTTCTGCGACAAAGTTGTCAAAAGGTAAGAAATTTACAGAAGTGTTAGTGGAAGAAGGATATAAAGTACAAAAGAAATTGCTAAAAGCAGAAATCGTTCATAATGAAGAAGGAACGGTGCCATTTCGATTATTCGGCAAGGAGAGTTTTCGTATTGAACGTTTATATACGTTAAATGATGCACCTTACATTCATTATACGCACTATTTCTCAGCAGGAATGGCAAGTACAGATTTATCGGACTTTGACTTGCAATCGCTTTATGATTTAGTTGAAGACCGAGGCATTCACTTAGAAAACTTCAGAGATGAATTCGCTGTTGGACTCGCGCCTAGTTTCGTTGCAGAAGCGCTAGGTGAAAAAGAGGGGACAGCGCTATTAAAACGTATGCGTTATTCTTACGATGAAGTTGGCGAAGTAATTGAATATAGCGAAGGCTACTACAATACAGAGATGCAGCATTATGTAGTGAATTATGACGTATAAAAAAGAGGGGATGTTCCCTCTTTTTTTTTAAAGTAAAACTTTAATTAGTGGAGGAGGGCATCATCCACTAATTATTAGCTCACACCAATCGGGATAAAAGTAAGGGGAATGAGAGATGGATATATACTTATTAATCGTCACGTTACTTGCGATCACAATTGTTATTTTAGGGGTATCATGGTGGAAATGGCATGCATTTATTAGTTTAACAGTTGCGAGTTTATTTTTAGCTATTATGTCTGGACTGAACTTAACGAAAATAGTGGCTGCCTATGAAACTGGTGTTGGTAGTGTACTAGGGCATTTAGTTGGTATTTTAGCACTTGGAACAATTTTAGGAAAAATGATGTCCGATTCAGGGGCAGGCATGCAAGTTGCAGATTTCTTTATTCGATTTTTCGGCGTAAAAAAATTACCTTGGGCTATGTTATTTGCAGGGTTTGTTATAGGGATTCCCGTATTTTTTGAAGTGGGGATTGTCATTTTATTACCACTCGTTATTTCAATTCGAAAAACGACGAAGCAAAATATATTATTAATTGCGTTACCTGTCATTGCAGGATTATCTATTGTTCACGGGCTCGTACCACCACATCCAGGGGCGATGACAGCAATCGGTATTTATAACGCGAACTTAGGAAAGGTACTTTTATATTCATTAATTATCGCGTTACCAACAGCCATTATCGCAGGCCCAATATTTGCAAAGTGGGTACATAAGAGGGTTATACCTGAAAATGAACCGGAGCTTGTTCGAGTTACGACAGTATCAACTGATTTGCCAAGTCGTAAAGTTTCATTCTTTATTATTTTATTACCAGTTGTATTGATGATTTTATCAGTAGTTGCACCATATATTTCATTACCGAAAAAATTGACTGAATTTTTTGTGTTTATAGGGAGTCCAGTAATCGCCTTACTTATTTCATGTTTCGCAGCATTTTATTTACTTGGTATCAAACAAGGTATTAATAAAAAGATGATTAAAAAATTAACAGATGAAAGTTTATTGCCTGTCGGTTCTATTATTTTAATAATTGGTGCAGGCGGTGGATTTAAACAAATATTAATTGAAAGCGGCGTTGGAACAGCTATTGCACAAATGGCAGAACATATTTCGTTATCACCAATTGTATTAGCTTTCATGGTAGCTGGTTTAATTCGAATTGCAACAGGTTCAGCTACAGTAGCATTAACGACAGCAGCAGGGATTGTTTCACCAGTTATTCAGCACATGTCTGGTGTGAATTTAGAGTTGCTAGTTATTGCAACCGGTGCAGGATCATTAATGTTTTCTCACGTAAATGATGCAGGGTTCTGGCTTGTAAAAGAGTATTTAGGTTTGACGGTGAAGGAAACATTTAAAACGTGGACGGTACTCGAGACATTGTTATCATTTATTGCATTTGGTTTTGCTCTTTTGTTGAATATGTTTCTTTAGGGAGAAAAGCCCATTTTAATTAATAAAACCCACAGGAGAAATTCAATTTCTCTGTGGGTTTTGCTATTTTTTAATCGTAGTTACTTACAAATATACAGGGCAAGGTGCTTTTTATATCTTTTTTCTATTGTCCTATTATTTAATAGAACGGACATACTGATTTTCTCCATCGTCTTTGACAAAGACTCCTAGCTCATTCAAATCTTTGCGTAAATGCTTCTTTTTTTTCGAGTTTCCTTCTCGAAGGGCATTTCGTCTTTCATACAAAATAGTATTTATGCTTTTATTAAATCGCGCATCCTCTAATTTCCATAAGCTATACTCATGTTTATAAGGATCTTGTTCCACCCAGGGGAAGTCGTGCATTAAGAAAGTATCTTTAATTTTGCTTGGGGTAATGTCAGATGTTTCACGTAACCATTCTCGGTCTTCTTGATCAATGATAACCACTTGACGCTTATCTACAAAAACGGCTTTTACATTTGATCTGGTGATTTGTTTCTTTTGATCGTCCTTATTCACGTGAATGCTTTCCGAAGTAATGTTCATTTTTAAAGCTTCACTATAAATAATTAAAGAAAATAAAATTCCTGCAATAACACCAATTAGCATGAGGATAATAGGAAGCCAGAAGGGATTAATAAAATTTAAAAGTTCTATAATTTTTGAATCAGAAAAGAGAGGAATCTTTTTTATAATCTCTATTAATTTAGGTGAAAAATATCCAATAACGCCTAAAAGGATTGGACTTACTATAGCAAGTAACTTTTCTAAAAAACCTAATCCAATGACAGATGCCTTTTTCATGTGTAGTTCATCCTTTCTTATATATATTTTTTAACCAGGGCATGTTTTAAATAGTGAGTTTTTTCACCATTTTTATGAGCTCACCTGAGTAATTTTCTATGGATATAGATGAATTTGCCTTCAACATTCTTTCTTCGATTGCTCCTAAAATAAATGAAGCTAATGTGTCGGTTTGAAAAGAGTTAGAAAACACGCCATTTTGTTGTCCAGTCTTCAAAATATCTAATAACATCGTTCTAAGAGCATCCTCTTCGTCGTCTTCGATTCTGTAATAAGGAATGTTCTCTTCATTTCTTGCATTAAAGACAATCTCAATTAAGGCAATATTATTTTTGTAATGAGTTTCTTGATAAGCCAAGTGTGCTTCAATAAAAGCCTCTAGTTTATTTATTTCAGATTGAGCTAATAGTACTCGATTACTAATAAATTCATGTTGTTTGGCAACTAAAAATTGTAATGTACGGTTCATAAGGTAAAGCTTATCATTAAAATGATAAGAAATAAGTCCGGTACTAATCTTAGCCTTTTTTGCCACCTTCGTTAAGCTCAAGTTGTTATATCCAACCTCTTCTAATGTATCAATACATGCAAGAATAATTTGTTCACGCCTAGCCTCTGCAATAAAAGAATCAGTCACGCTATTCAACTCCTGATTTATATAATTTGAATGTATAATCAAAAAATTGATTGATCGTTCAATTAAATATTAGTAAGAAATTATTAGTATGTCAAATGTTTTATACCTACATCTTGATAAGGCTCATTTTCTGAAACAAGCCCGTTTTTAAGAAAGCCAAGCTTCCTATTCGCCCTGAAAACATACTATAAATGGAATCCCCTCATTTAGAACAAGAGGAACTTGTTATGAATGATACTAAAGGAGGAATAGGGTAATGAGCGAAAAGTGTGAACACAGACATGATGATTGTAACCGCAGACATGGTTGCGGAGGCGGTTTTGCGCTTCTAATCGTATTGTTTATTTTATTAATTATCATCGGTGCTAGCTGCTTCGGCGGAGGCGGCGGTTGTGGTTATGGCGGTTACGGCGGCTACGGATATGGTGGCTACGGCGGATATTGCTGCTAATTATTAAAAACTATTGAAAATGGCCTTGTGCAATACGCACAAGGCCATTTTATTCATATTTTTATGTGCTGTGATAATTTATTAATGTACAGAGAACGGATTAAGAAGAAGAAAATGATCTCGATAATCCCGAAAAGGGTGAGTACGATACATGTCTCTTTTAGTAAGGAGAAAGAAAACATGCTTTGTAAAAACTTAACCGCAAATAATGTGTGAACACCAGCAACGATGTAAGGTACGAAAAATAAAATTCCTAATTGAATCGTTGCAGAGCGAAACATTTCTGATTCAGTTAAGCCAAGCTTTGTAATCGTAATATACTTTTGTCTTTCAGTTGTTAAGTCATTATACATACGGAAGTATAGAACACTAGCCGCACCGATAAAGAAAATAAAGCCGAGAAATGCCCAAATAAAAAATTGAGCAACTGCATTTCCTTTACCGTAAATAAGTTCATCCGTAGCCGTATGTATGAAGAAAGGAACTTGAGCGTTCTCTTCAGTATGCTTTTCGTAGAACTCACGTGCATCACCACTAATAACACGTAACATATTTTTTGTTGGAACGATTGCATTTTCCCAGTTTTCTACGAAATAGTTATAGATTACAGTTGTTTCAATATGAGGAATCATATTATCAAATACATAATCTTGTACGACAGCTAAATGAGGGAATGCAAATGATGGTTCGATTCCCTTATTAATAAACCCTTTAATATGAAATTCTTTTTTATTAGATCCAAGTGTAATCGTATTTTGCTTTGCAAATGGATTAGATACGAGATCGAGAAGTTCTGGTGAGTGCCGAGAAATAATATAAACTTCTGTAGAATCGATTGTTATTTCCGGTCTTTTCAATTGTTTAGCAATTGCGTTATAATCACTCATCTTCATAAGCATAATATCTTCTTTGGAAGCTGTATCTTTTAATACTGTAAACTTATATTTTTTGTAAAGAAAATTATTAGTTGTAAGCTCCGTTTCAATTGTAGAAATATGCTTTTGTTCAAGGGAATTGTCACCTTCTGATGTATACGTGAAGGGAACGGGATATCGCTCTAATACTGATGCCTTCGTATTGTTATTAGCGGCGAATAATCCAATAATAATCGTAAATGCAAGTGCAGATAGCATAGAAACAATAAAGAGTACATTAATATTACTGCGTGTACGAGAAACTAAATCTGAAATCCATAACATATTTATTTGTTTCAAATAAAACTTTCTGCGCTTCTTTAAAATATAGATGAAAAGAAGGAATGTTTGTGAAAAGAATAAATATGTCCCGACTATTACGAGCGGTAAAATAGATAACATAATAAAAAAGACAGATCCATTTTGCACATTTTTTTCCGTTACGTAGCCTCGCGGATAACCAGCGATATAATAGCATAGCCCTAAACAAATTAAAGCGAATAAAGAGATGAGTATAGATGGTCTTTTTTCAGCTGGCATTTTCTTGTTCCCTTTAATGAGGTGGGCTGTCTTTCGAGTACGAATAAACATTGGTGTAAATGTAGAAACGATTAAAAATAAAATGATAAACGTTACGGTTGTAACGATAATCGCTTCTGTTGGCCAATATAAATAGAGACCTTTCGCACTTGTTAATTTCGAAGTGACTAATAAGAAAAAGTTAGAAAATACAAGTCCACCTTGAATGCCGATAAAGATAGATAATATCCCAATTATCATGTTTTCGGTAAATAACAATCTTTTTAATTGTCTCTGTGAGATACCAAGAATAGTGAGTATCCCGAATTGCTGCTTCCGAACATTTAAAAATGTTCCAATTGAATATAAGAGAAAGAAGAACGAGAACATAACGATCACAAGTTGTGCTGTACTAGCTAAGTTCATTAGAGGATCACGTTCTTGAAAGCTTTGTACATGTTGCAAGCGCGGATGATACGCGTATACGGTAAATGAAAAGAAAACCATGATAGAAAAAGCACTACTTACAAAATAAGCGAAATATGCTTTAGAATTACGCGAGACATTTTTAAATGCAAATTGCCAAAATGTCATCCACGTCTTCCTCCTAATAATGCTAAAACATCTAATATTTCTTGATAAAATTTCTCGCGATATAATCCGCGGTGTAGTTCATTGTAAAGCTCTCCATCTTTAATGAAAATAACACGGTTACAATAACTTGCTGCAAACGGATCGTGCGTAACCATTAAAATCGTTGCATCTTCTTCTTTATTTAATTTCGTAAATAACTCCATTACGTCAATTGCCGCTTTTGAATCTAAGTTTCCTGTCGGTTCATCGGCTAGTAAGAGAGAAGGGTGATGAATAACAGCACGTGCTACTGCGGTACGCTGTGCTTGTCCCCCAGAAACTTCAAAAATACGCTTGTCCAAAATATGATCAATTCCAAGCTTTTTTGAAATGTTATCAAGCTTTTCATCCATTTCTTTTAATGGAACATTATCTAATGTTAAAGGTAGTACGATATTTTCACCGATTGTTAGTGTATCTAGTAGGTTAAAGTTTTGGAAAACAAATCCTAACTCTTGGCGGCGGAAAATAGCTAACTTCTCTCTACGAAATGTGTGCGGTTTTTTTCCGTTAATTACGACATCACCAGAAGTCGGAGAATCGATTGTAGAGATAACGTTTAAAAATGTAGATTTTCCGCTACCAGATGGTCCCATAATGGCAACGAATTCCCCTTTATCCACGTGTAAATTTATATTTTTTAAAGCAGTATGAGGGACTTTCCCCTCATATACTTTTGAGACGTTTTTTATGTGTAATACTTCTTCCATAGTAATCACCTTTCTACTTTTTAAAACTTAATGTGTTGTGATAATTTTTGCATATAAAAGGAACGAATTAAAAGGAAAAATAAAATTTCAACTGTTCCAAAAATCAACAGTACGACTGTAATTTCAGCGAAGAACGAGAGATGTAATATTTCTTGTAGCATCTTTGTCGCAAACATCGTATGGATTGATGCCATAATGTAAGGTACGAAGAAAAGAATCGCAAGCTGAATTGTCGCTGAACGTTTCATTTCAGTCTCAGTTAAGCCGATTTTCGTAATCGTTATATATTTTTCTTGTTCATTTGTTAAATCTGTATACATCCGGAAGTAAAGAACACTGCCAGCACCGATAAAGAAAATAACTCCTAGGAAAGTACCAATTAAGAAGAACGAAGCGACATTTAGTTTTGTCTTATATAGAGAATCGCTCGCTTCACTTGCATGGAAAGGTGGATGCTCTGCTTGAATTGCTGCATTATCGTTATGGATTTTTGTTATAAACGATGAACCGATATTATGTGCTTTTTCCCAATCTGTAACTTTGAAGTTATATACACTCATTTGTTTGGAAACGGTGGATAAGGCTTC
This sequence comes from Bacillus sp. 007/AIA-02/001, assembly GCF_004634455.1. Classification (NCBI taxonomy): domain Bacteria; kingdom Bacillati; phylum Bacillota; class Bacilli; order Caryophanales; family Bacillaceae; genus Bacillus; species Bacillus sp. 007/AIA-02/001. The sequence continues at coordinate 34,416 of NZ_SEIY01000020.1, read as the reverse complement.
TACATTTTCATCAGATAGTATGAGTAATTGGTATATTAAGCTGTTTGGGAATGGGCTATAACTTTTATATTCTTTCACTTGTAGTTGTAAATTGTTTTGAGTAAGTGTAAGAGTATTTTTCTGTTCTTTATTATGGAGCGTTCCAATAACTTGATCATCTAAGTCTTTCATAAGAATATAAGATTCATTCTTATTGACCGTGAGCGTTTCCCAATTTAAAGCCTTAGCAAGTACATTATAGTCACTTTGTTTAATGGCATAATAGAGCTGCGTGTTATCTTCAGCTGAAGATACTTCATATATATCTGTTTTAAATTTTGTATAAGTGAAGTGCTCTTCATTAAATTTCTGCTCTAACCAGTTTAAATGTTCATCAGCTAACGTATTCTCAGTATGCGATAAATAAGTAAACGGGAAAGGATTTTGTCTAATCGCATCAAACTTTGTAAATTTCCCGAAGCCATATAAGAATGTAATCATTGTAAAAGCGAGCGTCGATAGCATCGCTACAATAAAGAGCATGTTAATGTTTGTCCGAATACGTGATGCTAGATCTGAAATCCAAAGCATATTAATTCGTTTCATATAAAACTTTCTTCGTGTTTTTAAAATACGAATAAGTAAAAAACTAATTTGTGAAAAGAAAAAGTATGTTCCAGCTGCAATAAGCGATGGGATGACAAATATACTAGAGACGGCATATAAAAGCCCAATTATGTCACCTAGCGACATAAAATACAGCGGATTTGCGGCTAACGCATATCCACATATTAAACAGGTCGCACCAAATAGAGAGATGAGCACGGATGCTTTTCTTTCTTTTTGTTGTTTTCCTTCTTTTAAAAGACGTACGGCTTTTCTCGTGCGAATGAGCATCGGTGTAAAAGATGATACGAGAATGAAGAGGCCGAGAAAGATGATGATAGTTAAAACGATAGCACTTGTAGGCGGATATAAATATAAACCAGGTACGTGTGTAATTTTGGCGGTAACTAACAAAAAGAACTGTGAAAAGACAAGTCCAAGTTGAATGCCAAAAAATATAGAAAGAGCACCAATTAACATATTTTCTATAAATATGAGTCGCTTTAATTGTTTTTGAGATATGCCAAGCACTGTTAAAATCCCGAACTGTTTTTTTCGTACTTTTAAAAACGTCCCGATTGAATACAGTAAAAAGAAAAATGAAAAGAACACAATGACAACTTCTGAAATTGTCATTAATATGTTCAGAGAAAAATTCACGTCTGTCATATGCAATTTAGGATGAAATAAATAAACTGCAAATGAGAAAAAGATTGCGATGGAGAACGCACTGCTTACAAAATAGGCGAAATAAGCTCTGGCGTTTCTTGTGACGTTTTTAAATGCAAACTGCCAAAATGTCATTCACCTAAACCTCCTAATAGGGTGAAGATGAAAAGAGTATGAGAGATACTCTTTTCATCAAGTTTGTTTTAAATATTTTGTCCACTCGTGTAATGTGATAATTTTTGCATATAAAGTGAACGAATGAATAAGAAAAATACGATTTCAACGAATCCAAAAATAATAAGAACGGCTGAAACTTCTTTGAACAGAGATAAACCAATTACATCTTGTAGCATTTTTGTTGCGAACATTGTATGAATGGATGCCATAATGTACGGAATGAAAAATAAAATACTAAGTTGAATGGTTGCAGATCGTTTCATCTCTGTATCTGTTACACCGATTTTAGAAATCGTTATATATTTCTCTTGTTCGTTCGTCAAATCCGTATACATTCTAAAGTAAAGAACGCTACCAGCTCCAATGAAGAAAATAACTCCTAAAAATGTCCCAATTAGGAAGTACGCGGCACTACCTGATGTTATTTTGTATAACGATCCTGCTGATTCAAAGGATCGAATAAGAGGCCCTTCATACTGGTATTTATTTCGATCTTTTTGCACTTTTTTTATAAAATTATCAGCAATTTCATATGTCTGTTCCCAGTTTTGAATTTTGTAATTGTATGCTGATATATGTTTTACGGTGTTAGGTAAGTTATTTACGATAACATCAGGCAACACTATCGTTTGATATGAAAAGTCAGATGGGATTGCGTTTACATGCTCATAGCCTTTAACTCTTAATTTCGTATTTGTACTAGAGAGTGTAATGTAATCTCTATTGTAGCTTTGCTCAAATTCGTTGAATATGGTGATATAAGATGTCCCTGTTAGCACATATGCTTCGTTATCATCCATAAATAGTTGTTTCATTCGTAAAGAATTCGCAAGTTTGTTATAGTCACTTTGCTTAATTGCGTATACGTCATTATAAATAGCTATATCTTTATCTTCTTTTAGTGGTGTTTCATATATATCAGCTTTTATTTTTTGATAAGGGAAATGCTCTTTTTGTAATTGTTGCTCAAGCCAATTTAAATGCTCTGTAACAAAAGGGTTCGCATCATAAGAGAAATAAGAAATTGGGAAAGGGGAAGTTCTATTCACCTCTAGCTTAATAAATTTCCCGAATCCATATAGGAACGTGATCATTGTGAAAGCAATTGTAGAGAGCATCGCTACAATAAAAAGCATATTAATATTCGTCCGAATACGGTTTGCTAAATCTGAAATCCAAAGCATATTAATCCGTTTCATATAAAATCTTCTTCTTTTCTTTAAAATATAAATCAGTAAGAAACTAATTTGAGAAAAGAAAAAATATGTTCCTATTGTAACAAGCATTGGGATAACGAAAATACTCGAAACCATATATATAACACCGATTTGCGGGCTTACTGATACGAAATATTTAGGATTTCCAGCTAACGCATAACCACCAAATAAACAAATCGCACCAAATAATGAAACAAGTATGGATGGTTTTCTTTCTTTTTGTTTTCCACCATTTGTTTTTAAAAGGTGTACCGCTTTTTTTGTACGAATAAGCATTGGTGTGAATGCAGATACAATGATAAAAAGACTAAGGAAAACAATGGTTGTTAAAATAAACGCGTTAGTAGGACCGTATAAATATATTCCTGGAACATGCGTAAGTTTGGCTGTTACTAATAAAAAAAATTGAGAAAAAACAACTCCAAACTGCATGCCGAAAAAGATAGATAAAATCCCGATTAACATATTCTCCATAAAAACAAGACGATGTAATTGTTTTCTCGATATTCCTAAAATGGTCAAAACACCAAATTGTTTTTTTCTAACTTTTAAAAAAGTACCAATGGAATATAGTAAAAAGAAGAAAGAGAAAAATACAATTACTACTTCTGAAAATATCATTAATCCTGAAATTTCAGAGGTCATGTCAAAGTTTTGTAATTTCGGATGGAATAAGTAAACAGCAAACGAAAAGAACACAGCAATGGAAAAGGAACTACTTACAAAGTAAGCAAAATAAGCTCTCGAGTTGCGCGTGACGTTTTTAAATGCAAATTGCCAAAATGTCATAGATTATACCTCCGGCTAGAAGATATAGAAGTAGTTGTATTGCAAAAAATGTATGAGAGTGTGTTCTCATACATTTTGCTTGCATATGTTACGATCATGCTTCGGTCACCTTCTCCGTATGTTCTGCTTGATTATTTGCAGCGTTGTGGAAGATGATTTTAATCGTCGTTCCTTTACCAACTTCAGAATCTAGTTTGACAGAGTGACCTAAATAATCACAAATTTTACTTACAATATAAAGCCCCATACCAGTAGATTCTCCGAATGCGCGACCGTTTTTCCCAGTGTAAAATGGTTCAAATACTCTTCGAATATCTTCTTGCGGAATACCAACACCTTCATCACGAACTTCTAAAATAATATCCTTTCCGTTTCGGTAAGCAGATAAGAAAACTTTCTTTCCGCGCTCACCAGAGTAACGAACAGCATTTGTCATTAACTGATAGATGATAAATTTTAGCCATTTCGCATCAGAAGCAACTTTTAAATCAGAATGGACTTCTAAAACAGGGAAGACACCATTACGAATGAATAGTTCTTTTAATCCGTTAATATTTTTTGTTACCGTATCTTTTAATGAAATCGTCTCCACATGGAAATCTTCATGGAAGTTATTTAACCTAGCCATGTATAAAGCCATATCAAGCCCTTGGTTTAGACGCTCTAATTCTTTTTTAAACTTTGGAATTAAATGCTCGTCTTCCATTTCTAGCACCATAAGCTGCATAACAGAAACAGGTGTCTTCATTTGATGTACCCAGTGGTTAATGAATAATTGATGTTCTTGTTGTTTTACTTCATACGATTGTAGTTCTTTTTGGAAGAGGCGGTACTGCGTACGCACGAGTTCATTGACACCGTGAGGCATCGGAGCAGTTGCTCTTTCAATAAACGCATCTTCCATTTTTTCTGGTTGCTCGCTTAATCTATGGTACATTCTACGATTGCGAACGTAACGGTAAGCGAGGAAACAAATAAATAAATATAAACTTAAAACGACGAAATAAAATTTATTGTTTTGAAATCCATCTACTGCATCATAAAGAACGAAAATGATACCAAAGTTTAAAACGTACAGTAGGAAAAATGCAAAATGATCACGTAAAAATAGCTTCATGCTTATTCACTCCAAGTTGCGTTAAAGCGATATCCAAGTCCACGTACTGTTTCAATAGAGTTCTCAATACCAAGCTCATTAAACTTTTTACGAAGACGCGTAATGTTTACGTTTAATGTATTTTCTTCAACGAAGCTTTCGTCATCCCAAAGTGCAGCTAATAAATCTTCACGGCTTGCTGTACGAGGGAATTTAGATAATAACATTTCAGCTAAAATAGCTTCTTTTTTCGTTAAAAGAACTTGTTCAGATCCGAAGTGAATTTCAGGACGTTCTGGGAATAGTTTTAAACCTTCTACTTCAACGATACGTTCAGAAATATTTGGTGCATAATCACCGTAAATACGGCGTAATTGTCCTTTAATTTTTGCCATTACAACGTCGTAGTGGAATGGTTTTGTAATGTAATCATCCGCACCGCTTTCAATTGCCATAATTTGTTCCATCTCACCAGCACGCGCTGAAATGAAAATAATTGGACAAGTAGATTCATGACGAATTTGACGGCACCAGTAGAAACCATCGAATTTCGGTAAGTTTACATCAAGTAAAACAAGATGTGGTTTCACAGCGTTAAACGATTCCATAATATCATCGAAATTCTCTGCAACAACAGCTTCATAACCGTACTTCTGAATGTGAGATTGCAGTAATGATGAAATATTTGGATCGTCTTCAACGATTAAAATTTTATACATATGTATATTCCTCCTCAGAAAAACAATTGTAGCTATAGTGTATCATGTGTTTCAAGTCTTTTCATTATGTTGAAAGATAAGCTAGTAAACAGTATAGGATAAAAGTGAGAAAAGTAAAAAGGGCCTCGTATATAATTGACAATCAACTGAAATCATTTTAACATTTAGATAAGTATCTAAATGTCTAATTATCGAAAGGAAGAAAGACATTGAATCAAGCATTCAAAGCATTAGCAGATCCAACAAGGCGAAAAATTTTAGACTTATTAAAAGAAGGTGATCTAACCGCTGGTGAGATCGCTGAACATTTCAATATGACAAAACCAAGTATTTCACACCACTTAAACGCACTTAAAAATGCTGAACTTATTCAAGATGAAAAGAAAGGGCAATTCGTTGTGTACTCTTTAAACACAACGGTCTTTCAAGATTTGTTGACTTGGGTGTTTACATTTACGAATAAGGGGGAAGAGGGGAAATGAGAAAGCATATATTTCCGTTACTATTAATAGCTTTAACGATTATTGCATGGTGCATCGCGTGGCCGCATTTACCGGGAGAGGTTCCGAGTCATTGGAATGTGTCTGGTGAGGTAGATGGGCGTATGTCAAAAATGGGCATGATGATTTTGGATGTTGCAGTTATGGTTTTTATATATGCTTTATTGACTTTATTGCCTAAGATAGATCCTAAGCATGAGAATTATGAGGAATTTTCTAAAGGGTATAATGTAATAAATTATAGCGTATTATTCCTATTATTTTTAGTAAGTATCATTGGAATTGGAGCTGGATTAGGTTATGACATTCCAATGAATAGTACACCATATATTCTTGTTGGTCTTTTATTTATAATCATCGGTAACTATTTACCACAATGTAAACCAAATTACTTTGTAGGTATAAAAACACCGTGGACATTAAGTAACGAGGAAGTATGGAGAAAGACACACCGTTTTAGTGGGAAGGTGTTTGTTGTATTAGGAGTTATTATGATTTTAAGTATTTTTGCTCCGGCAGCGTGGAAAGGTTTCCTAATCATTGGCATTATTACCGGTGCAGTAGGATTAACAATGGGATATTCATATATTGCTTATAAAAAAGAAATAGGGGCTTAATAAAAAATTATGGGGGAGAGAGGATGAAAAGACACGTATTACCATGGAGTTTAATTATTGGCATTGTAATTGGATGGTATATTGTATGGCCACATTTACCAGAACAAATTCCACGTCATTATAATGCGGCAGGAGTAGTAGATGGATATTTTTCTAAAGTAGAAGCAAGTTCTGTTTCAATAGGTAGCATGATGTTGCTGTATTTGATATGGCTAGCTCTTGGGTATATTGACGTAACGAAAGATAAGTATAAACAGCATGCTAAAGTCCTTTCCGCAATCCGTTATGCTATTCTTTTGATAGGATTCGGCTGTAACTTATTTGCGCTATTAGCAGCGTCTAATTATATTGCATCGGGCTCAATTGCATTTAATTTTGGACTTGGAACATTGTTTCTTGTACTAGGTAATTACATGCAACAAACGAAGCCAAACGGGTTAGTAGGCATTCGAATGGACTGGACATTAGAAAATCCTGTAGTTTGGAGGAAAACACATAGATTTGCTTCGAGGGTATTTGTAATAGGTTCACTTTGTATATATGCCGGGGCTTTGCTTCCAGATCCATTTAATATTTTTATAGGGATTGGAATCATATTAATATGCATTATCGTATCAACAATAAAGTCATATAGTATTTATAAAGAAGAGTTGAAAATGTAAATAAAGCTGCTTTTCCTTTTAGGGAAGAGCAGCTTTGTTTTTAGGTTATTCGAATTACTATATTTAATAAGTTATATTCAAATTTTTAATTAACCAAGGCTTTATCAATGACAGAACTGTTATAGGTTGCATAGCTTTAGTGTGATCCATATCATTTCCTCTTAAGATTTCTATATCCCATCCAAGATGTTCTAACTTTTGTTTGTTTTTTTGAAGTATACCAATAATATCAACTACTACATTGCCAAAATTTTCACCGTAAACAATAGTGTCTTTTTCCCCAGAAAACGCTAATCTCGGAATGATTAGTTTATGTTGGATGTCTTGATCATCAAACTCCATCAAATTCTCGTACATTGTAACAAACTGTTTAGTTTGACTCATGTCGATCTTTATCTGTATGTTATCCCAATCAATTTTTTCAGGATTAATATGTGCTTGATCAATAACAGGAGAATTGTGATTATTCACAGCTTGCTCATATGTTTTATTTGTTACTACCATCATTTCTTTATATGGACCATCTATTGGTGGAAACCCGCCCATGATTATACTGTCTAATCTATCCGTTCGAATGGCTAATTGTAACCCAGCTAAAGCTAACCAAGAGTAACCATAATAACTAAACTTATTAATATTCATTTCGTCAGCAATTGTTAATAGGTCTTTTACTATATTTTCAGGTGTGAGATTCTCTGGATTTGGATGTTGCAAACGATGGCCTTCGTAGTCAAAATATAAAATCTGAAACTTATCTATGAGTCCATCAATAAAATGTTTTCCAAATTCAGGATCTACTCCCCACAACTTCAAAGTTTCAGCATCTTGCCCATATACAGATTCTTTAGCAACTGGGAGCATGATTGTTCTAAATTTTGGATTTCCAACCAAACCAACCTTTAATACTGATTCGTCCGTAAGTTTTATGATTTTCTCCATTTCTATCACTCCTAAATTGTTTATACTAAAATCATATAACATTCATGCAATCTTCCGGATTTATGACTTTTTTCTCGTATATATAAGGATTTTATTTGAAATATGTTAATGTAGCACTTTAAGGTTTTACTTTAAAAAGGAGTTAATAAATGGAGACATATAGCCCTAAACAAATTGCAAATGTCTTAAATGTTAGTACAACAACTTTGAGAAGATATGAAGAACAAAATCTCATTCCTGTTGTGCCAAGAACGGAAAGTAATCACCGGTTTTATACATCGATACACTTTCAAGCATTTATTACCATTAGAGCATTATTAAAAGGATATGATATACCTATTGTTTATAAAGTTATGAGGATGATTAAAAACGTAAAGTTTGAAGAAGCGCTTTGGTTAATTAATGAACAGCAATTCAATGTTCAGGTGGAGAAAAAACGAGTAGAAGAAATACTAAACATGATTCAAAATGCTGATTTTACTAAATATAAAAATGTAGAGTTAAATGAACGCATGAGCATTGGAGAGGCTGCAAACATAGCAGGCGTAAATACTTCGGCTATCCGTCATTGGGAACATGAAGGGTTAGTCCACTCAGAAAGAAATAAAGAAAACGGTTATAGAATGTTTCCAATATCTGAACTGCGTAAAATACTGGTTATAAGCAGTTTGAGAAAAACCGTGTATTATATAGAAAATATGAAAAGCTTGCTAGATGATTTAGAAACATTACACTATGGAAAAATTGAACGTTCCTTTCAGTTGGCTTTAGAAAACTTGAACAATCAACTATTACTCCAATTTAAAGGAATCGAAGAACTGATGAAATATATACACTTTTACGAGTAAGCAAATATGTAAAAAGAGCTAGGCACAATGCTTAGCTCTTTTCCTTTTGTTATCACTTCTTCAAAACCGGTATCCAAATTTCACTTTTAAAGTTTGGAGAAGATATATCTTTCTGTTTATTCCACAATATCTCCGGTCCTTCCGCTAGTTCATAGTTCGAAGAAGGGAACCATTCAGAGTAAATACGTCCCCATACATTTTGTAATGCATCAGGAAATGGACCGACAGCTTCGAATATAGCCCATGTTGAAGCAGTAACTTCAAGCTGTTTAAACTGCTCTGGACAATCCTTTGTTGTGGCTACTCCAATGTAGTGATCGAGTTCGCCTTTTTCCTCCATTCTTCCTTCAGAAAAGTTAGTAGAAGCACTAATGATTCCAGTAGGTTCAATGTTTGAAAGGGACTTTAATGTTTGAATAGAATCTGGGTTTAAACTTTTCCACATAGAAGCAATTTCTTCATTTACACCGTTAAAAACGATTGGTACTCGTTTTGTAATACCTATAATTCGAAATGGCTCTTTTTCTTCAATTCGATAGTTCATTTCATTTCCTCCTTGAATGGATAATTGGAAGGTCATTGGTGAATAAGCCTTCAAAGAATGGCTACTATTTCGGGCCTCTGAAGGTGTTATACCGTGCAAGTTTTGAAATGCACGGGCGAATGAATCTGGTGAGTTGTAGCCATATTTTATAGCGACATCAATGACTTTTGCATCGCTATTTTTTAGTTCAAAGGCAGCGAGAGTAAGACGTCTACAGCGAATATAATCAGATAGTGATATACCTGCTAAAAACGAAAACATTCTTTTAAAGTGATACTCAGAACAGAGAGCTAGCCTCGCAACTTCTTTAAAATCAATTTCATTCGTAAGGTTATCTTCAATATAGCGCATTGCAGTATTCATATTTTTAAGTGAATCCATATTATGACCTCCTCTGTACATAGAATAGCAGGAACGAAATAGCTCCATCCGACATTTCGTGCACAACTTTGTAGGGGACATTTTTAACCTTACAAAATTGTAATGTTCCTGTAAGGAGAATGAATGGATGGTATGATATCCCAATGTTATAGTAACAAAGTACTTTTGTTCAGTAGGTTAAATTTTTATATCTTTACTTATGCGTCTTACATAACTGTCATGTTTGTGTAAGAAACATCGATAGTGGCAAGAGTAGAGAGTGTATATAGTTGAAAATAGAGAATAGAAGAAATGAGGGATGTCGAGATGAAAACAGTGTTAGAAGCAAAAAATATTGAAAAAGTGTACGACACGGGTGGGAATAAATTTGCAGCGTTAAAAGGTATTAACTTACAAGTAAAAGAAGGTGAGTTCGTTGGAATTATGGGACCTTCTGGTTCTGGTAAGACGACTTTACTAAATGTTCTTTCTACAATTGATAATGCGACGAACGGTGAAATTTTAATTGATGGAAAAGATATTGTAAAGATGAATGATGATAAGTTAGCGTTATTCCGCCGTGATCATTTAGGTTTCATTTTCCAAGATTATAACTTATTAGATACGTTAACGGTGAAAGAGAATATCGCTTTACCACTTGCGTTATCAAAGGTGAAAGCGAGTGAGATTGATCGCCGCGTTCTTGAAATCTCAAAGAAATTCGGTATTGATCATATTTTAAGTCAGTTCCCATATCAAGTATCTGGTGGACAGAAGCAGCGCTGTGCAGCATCGCGTGCAATTGTTACGAATCCAAGTATGATTTTCGGAGACGAGCCAACTGGAGCACTTGATTCTAAATCTGCAACAGATTTACTTGAAAGTATGAAGTCGTTAAATGAATATGATAACTCAACAATTTTAATGGTAACGCACGATGCATTTGCAGCAAGTTATTGTAAACGAGTTATTTTCATTAAAGATGGTGAACTATATAAAGAATTACACCGCGGTGAATCGACGCGTAAACAGTTCTTCCAAAAAATTGTTGACGTAATGTCTTCTATTTCTGGAGGTATGGCTGATGACCTTATCTAGCATTGCCCTCCGCAACATACAGCGGAACTTTAAAGACTACTTTGTATATTTTGCATCTATGATTTTTAGTATCGTTATTTATTTTACATTTAAAGCACTGCAATATAATTCACAAATGGAAAAAGCAGCAGAAGCTTCAAAAAAAATTAGCGGAGCGTTCCAAGTTTCAAGTGTGATGCTTATCATCTTCGTAGCAGTGTTTATTATATATTCGAACGGATTCTTTACACGTAAACGTAAAAAAGAAGTTGGACTCTATTCCTTATTAGGTATTCGTAAAAGACAAATTGGTAAAATGCTCTTTTATGAAAATATGTTAATGGGATTAATGTCATTAGTAATTGGGATTGCGATCGGTAGTGTCCTTTCAAAATTATTCCTTGAGTTATTAGTAAATATGATGGGATTAAATTTAAACGTTCATTTTGAAGTACCGATGGCTGCCATTATTGATACAGCAATTATTTTCTTTGTAATTATTTTATATACATCACTTCAAGGATATCGTTTAATTTATCGCTTTAAGTTAATTGAACTTTTCCGTGCAGAACGTGAAGGAGAAGCAATGCCAAAAGGATCTGTCATTATGGCATTAATTTCAGTTTTCTTAATCGGTTCAGGTTATTTTTTAGCATTAATGTACATGAAAGCAGTTATGTATGCAGACTTTATGGTCGTTGCATTATATATTTTATTAGCGACAGTAGCAGGGACTTATTTACTGTTCATGTTCTTCACAGTATTTGTATTGAAACGTGCAAGAAATAATAAGTCAGCATTTTATAATGGTATGAATATGGTAACGACATCACAGTTACTATATCGTATTAAAGGAAATGCGAAATCACTGGCGACAATCGCTATTTTAAGTGCGGTAACATTAACAGCGGTTGGTACGTCAGTTACGATGTATTACAACACATTTACGCAATCAAAAGTTGCTGCGCCGTATAGTTATTCCTATGAGAAAAAAGATGCAGCATTAGATAAAAAAGTAAATGAAATACTTGCTGGAGAGAAGAATAATCACCCAGTCACATATGAATCAGAAGTTGAAATGATTCCTGTGAAGGGAACATTTAAAGGTGAAAGAGCTGATCAAGTTCTGAACACACACTATAATGTTACGAATCAGTACCAGCTTATTTCTCAATCAAGCTTTAATACACTTGTGAAACATTTAGATGTAGAACCTGTAAATTTAAGTGCGAATGAAGCTTTCGTATATGATAGCTTATATATTGAGAAACTTGATTTTGGTCCTCTTTATACAGGAAATACAGCTGTATTCCCTGTTGGAAACGAGTCAAAAGAATTAAAAATTAAAGGTGTAAATAATAGAAGCCTTACAAATTTAAATGAACTATTTGTAATCGTTCCTGATAAAACATATGAGCAAGTGAAACAAGTAAACGAAACGCGTACTGTAAAAAATATTGATGTAAGAGGTGAGCGAAATAGTAAAGAGTTAACAGCAAAATTAGCAAGCATTATGCCGGCTGGAGAATCAGAAGTTTTAAAACCATTTAACGATTTCTATACAGGATTCCAAATGGGGCTTGAAACAACAGGCTTAATGATGTTTATTGGGTTATTCTTAGGATTAGTATTCCTATTAGCAACAGGCTCAATCATTTACTTTAAACAATTAACAGAAGCAAGTGCTGACCGTGATCGCTACGTTGTTCTTCATAAAATTGGTGTAACGAAGCAAGAGATGAAGAGAGCTATCGCAAAACAAGTGAGCTTTATCTTTGCTATTCCGTTAGTAATTGGTATTTTACACAGCCTATTTGCACTAAAAGGTTTATCAAATATATTACCATTTGAAATTATGATTCCGCTTCTAATTAGTATCGGAGTATACGGCGCGATTTATATTGGATATTACTTCTTAACGGTTCGTTCTTATTATAAGATCGTGAGTGCGAAGTAATAAGGGACAGCTATCGCTAGAGGCGATAGCTGTTTTTTTATTCTTCATAAAATCTTAAGAAATCTCCTCAATTTTTGTTAAGAAATAATAGTTATACTTAGAAACAAGTTAAAAACTATTGAACGAATGAGGAGAGGTTTATATGCAACTCATAACATTCTTACATGAATTTATTAAACATCCGAAACATACTGGTGCAATTGCGCCAAGTTCAAAAATATTAGCAAAGAAAATGGTAGATGTAATTGATTTTAATAAAGCGAAATGCATTGTAGAGTTAGGTCCTGGTACAGGAGTCTTTACGAAAGAAATTATGAAGAGAAAGAAGAAGGAAACAATATTTCTTCTTATTGAAATTAATGAAGTGTTTTGCAAGGAACTAAAGAGAAAATTTAAAGATGAGCAGAACGTCATTGTTGTACACGGTTCAGCCGAAAATATAAAAAAGTATATAGAAGATCTCAATATAGAATGCGTGGATTACGTTTTATCGGGATTACCTTTTACCTCTTTACCAGAAGAAGTTTCAAAGCGTATTTTAAACAATGTAATGGAAGGGATACATGAGAATGGTGAATTTATTACATTTCAATATTCACTTGTGAAAAAAGGATTTATACAGCACTTCTTTCCTGAAATTACGCTAGAGAAAGTGTGGCTCAATTTCCCACCAGCGTATGTCTTTAGCTGTAAAAAAGAGCTAAGGAGAGCATATGCATAATGGAATTACATGAATTATTATCTTATATTGAACAATACGGTTATTGGGCATTATTTTTCTGTTTATGGTTAGGTATTATTGGTATGCCAATTCCAGACGAAATGATCGTAATGAGTGGTGGCTTTGTATCTTCACTAGGGATATTAAGTGTCATTCCTGCATTTTTATTAACATATTTAGGTGTTGTATCTGGGCTTTCTTTAGGTTATATATTAGGGAAAATATTTGGTACGAAAGTACTTGATAAGCTAATGAAAAAGAAAAAGGCGAAATATCTTTTGAAATCTCAACAAATGGTAGAGAAGTATGGTCATTATGCGTTAGTCACAAGTTACTTCATACCAGTTGTAAGACATATCGTACCGTATTTAGTTGGAATGAATAACATGCCATTTAAGACGTATGCTTTGTATTCTTATACGACAGGATTTGTTTGGACACTCGTTTACTTTGTGCTCGGTGCTTTATTTGGACAACACATTGAAAGTATTGTAGCGATTGCGATAGAATATGGCTTGTATTTTGGCGTGATTGTTTTTATTGTTACAGGTATTCTTTATTTATATAGACAAAAAAGAATCACACTGATGAGTAAATAGAAGTAAAGAAAGTTTCTTCCAGTATGAAGGACAAGATAGGATTATAAGTATAAAATTATCTTTATTTAATGGTGAAATATAGGTAAGTAGTTAAGGGAGGAAGAGCGTTGTGCTACTCATTTTTAGCCTTATCTTAATTGGAATTATGTGCAGTATGAAAATAGTATCTTTACACATGATAGAACGACAAAAGGTAGAGGAACGATATGTATATTGTCCAAAATGTGATACAAAAATTAGAAGAGGAAATTCAGCTCCTTTTTGTTCGAAATGTAATTTAATATTTTTAAGTAAACATTAATCCACCTAGTTCTCTTTCGTTTGTTTATTAGCTAAAATGGATTATGAATAACAATAGTATGTAAACGAAAATAAATATAAATGTACACATGGAGTGTTATATTTGGAGATTTTAATCATAGTAGGATGTCTAAACTGTATGGATGTTAACCTTTTTAGAGAAAGATATCCCAGCTAATTTAGTTTGGAAGATTGAAAGAATAGATTGAAAATAGATGAGAAGTGGAGTGCATATGATGGAGACACAAATCGTTATTGGAGTACCTGGTTTATGGAAAGATAGAACAGAATTAATACAAGAAGTTGTGAGTAAAAGTAACTATATATTAGCGGGAAATGTTATGCACCATAAGGAGAAAGAGATTGGCTTTGAAATTGATATATATGAACAAGGGATTGAGTATACGAATATTATTGAAGGATATCCCATTATTATGAAGTCTTTCGTAGAGATGGATTGAGAAGTTTTGAGGGTTTTATTACCTGATGACAGGGGGATTCTTCCTACTAGGCCAGAGTGTGATGAATGTTATAAGACTCAATTGGATAGTATTGAGGAAATTTGATAAAAAATAGCTTGAAACCATTCAAGCTATTTTTGAATTATTACATATGCTGTAAAGTAGGTTTTCGATTTGTAGTAATATCTGCTACTGAATAACGTTTCGTTTTATTAGTGCCAGTTAGCCCATTTCGTATTTAGCATATTTTTTTCTTCTTCTGAAATTATATTGTCTTTATACCAGGGTAAATGTTTACAGGTGAAATTATCAGCTACCCTTACGGCATTATAAAAACCGTTACTAATAAATTTTTTATTGTAAACAGCAAAAGTTGTATCAATTCCAGCGTTGAAAACTTTAGGGTTATTGTATTTAGTTATAGGAAAAAGCCAATACTGCATTTCCCATTCTGTTACTGTACATTTTTCATTTGACATGAGCTCTCTGTTGAAATTAGAAGTAGGTATAATGTCTAAAGCAAGGCCGGCTTTAAAGAGTGAAAGCTCGATTGTTAACTGCTTTAAATACTCTAAAAAGTTATCTGGCATTTTTTCATTAAAAGATAAATCAGGATCAGTTACAGCAAAAAAATCTGGAAGTAAATCGAAAATATAAGGAACGGCAAAAAAACGTGGTCCATAGTTGGCATTATTTTTCACTAAATTATATTTAGTTGATATTTGCTCATAAAAAGCAAGCAAAGCGGGAGCGGTTGAATTATTGTCCCAAATCCATATATCTTCACTTTTTATCTTTTTGTTTTCTAATTGTTTTAACATATTTTTCACATAAGTAAGGTTATTGAAGGCTATTACTATTATAGGAATGTTTGAATTATATTTTAAGTTTTCTATATTAGAGAGACTTAGTTCGTTCTTACATTCGAACACGATTTATAACACCTCCGAGCAAAAATAAAACACACTGCATTAGAAGCAACAATATTCCAATATATGCGTAAGTAAGAGAAATGGAATCGGTGTACGGCCTATATATGATGGAAGTAGGAAAAGCATTTTTGTTAAGATAGATTGAGTATACGAATAGTGATGAAAGAGGAATTTTTCTAGCTACATGAGAGCACGGTAAACGTTAGATAATATTAATGAAAAGGTGATACATGTGCAAAAAGAGATTTTAAGGTTATTAGATAAAAAGCAAAGTAACTATGAATTTCCTGCCTTTGATAATGAATATATGGATATTTCACAAGTGAAATTCTCTCTTTTCTTTAAAGATGCTAAGGATTGGCTAATGGTGTTTCAAATTGTGGGTGTAGGTTCATTAGGTGTATGTAATGATATTCAAGTATATGGCGATAGAATTACTCATTCAATGGGTGATGATTGCATTTTACAATTAAATAATGGCGATTATGAGTTGTTTGATGATGAAGGTGAATTTATACCGAATATTTATAACGGCAGTTTAAAAATTCGCGAGCATCATTTTGAATATGAATTTACAGAAGAGGATTATATAAATAATGGAATAGAAGTACAAACGACAGAGCATTATCCAACATACTTTATGCGTATGCTTGCTACTAATGAGGAAGCTCAAAAATTATTGTGGTGGGATAAAGGAGAAATTTTAGAAGAGTTCGGTTTAGAAGGCGACTGGGAAGTAGCGTATGAAACGGAAGAATGGAAACATGTTGAAGACGAAAAAGTAAGTGAAAATGAATTCTTCCAATCAGTAGCCGCTGCAATAGAGAAGAAAGATCCAAGTGTTATTGTGAATGAAAATGCTAATACGCATTGGAGAAATTGGGTAGAGTTTGATTGTGACTGAAAAGGATAGGAGAAAGAATGACAAATGAAAAGAAGAAGAAAATCCGGAGAAAAAGTACAAATGCATCGTTTTGCACTACCTCTATGCTACGGAAGTGAAGCACCATATTATTATTACGAGGTAGCGCCCCATGAAAGAGAGGAACGCTTCCATTTAACATCAGATCTTTGTGTAATGGATGGTGAACATTATTTTATTAGAGGATGTTTAGAGATTCCTATAATTGACTACCACGAAAATTTCATATGGACTGTGTGGGTATCACTTAGTAAAGAAAGTTATGATGAAGTATTAGAAAAGTGGGATGAGAGAGGCCGAGAAAATAGTGATCCTTATTTTGGTTGGTTATCTGTAGAAATACCAGTTTATCCAGAAACATTAAATTTAAAAACAAATGTACATATAAGAGAAGTTGGAATGGCACCGTATGTTGAATTAGAGCCAACCGAGCATCCTTTAGCGATCGAACAAAGAAATGGAATTACTTTAGAGAGAGTTAAAGAAATAGAGGAAATGATCCAACAATATAACTAGATTAGAAGAGAAAAAACGAGTGCTAGCACTCGTTTTTTTATTACACAACCGCAGGATTATAAATCATCGTAAAGTGTCCTGGTAATAATTCAATGTGACAAGGTGTATGAAGCGAGCTTTCTCCATCTGTATCTACTTCTTTTTCTTCTTTCGTTTCAATATGAATGGATTTCGCTTTTACGTGGAAGATGTCATTTTCATTTGAGTCTTCAAATAGTTTCTTTCCGATGTAATCTTTAAATGCTTGAATACCTGTTGATTTGACTACGAAAATATCAAGTGTTCCGTCATCACATTTTACGTTCGGAATAAAGGATGGAATACCACCAAGATATTCACCATTTCCAACCATGACAAGGACAGCTTCGTCTTCATATACTTGTCCGTCATAAGTAATTTTTACTGGGAATGTTTCAGCATTTTTTACAGTTCGAATTGTGCTTAAATAGTAACCGATTTTACCAAGCTTTGCTTTTTCTTCTGCATCGATATTGTTTGATACTTCAGATACGAGTCCAATGCCCCAGAAGTTTAAGAAATGTTGTTCATTTGCTTTTGCAACGTCAACTGGTTTTATATGTTCTTTTGTAATAAGTTTTGCCGCTTCTGCAATGTTTTGCGGAACACCAAGTGTGCGAGAGAAGTCGTTGCAAGTTCCGCCTGGAATGATTGCAAGTGTAGGTCTAGTTTCGAGAGGTGCTAAGCCATTTGTGCATTCAAATACTGTTCCATCACCACCAAAGACGATAATTAAATCTACTTTACTAGCAAACTCTTGGCAATATTTTGTTGCATCACCTTGTTTTTTCGTATGAAGGATATGTAGATCAGGAAAAGCTGCGGCAAGAGGTGGTACGATTTTCGTTAAATTTGTATGTAAGTCACCTTGACCAGCTTTCGGATTTACGATGAGGAGTACTTTTTCAAATTTTGTCTTTGTCATATTTCATCTCTCCCTGTAGTTTGTAATGGAAAGAAAGGAGCTGTTCCCATGTATTTTAGAACAGCTTCTCCCTATTAATTGGGTGCTAAGATTGTCAGTTATTGTCGGTAAGGCGATATATTTAAAAAATCGCCGATATACATTTTATGTACTATCGATTTTTTAAGTTATACGATTATTCCGTTACAACTGAAGCAATGAATGGTAAGTTACGATATTTTTCCGCACAGTCGATACCGTATCCAACGATGAATTCGTCTGGAATTTGGAAGCCAACATATTCAGCTGTTAAGTCTACTTTACGACGTTCTGGTTTATCAAGTAATGTACAGAACTTGAGTGCTTTTGGTTTATGCATAAAGAAGTGATCTTTTAGGAAATGAAGTGTTAAACCAGAATCGATAATATCTTCTACAACAATTACGTTTTTCCCAGTAATGTTTACGTCGATATCTTTTAGTAGTTTCACTTTTCCTGTTGTTTCTGTTTGATTTCCGTAGCTAGATGCAGAAATAAAGTCAATTGTTACATCATTTTTGATGTTACGAATTAAATCAGCAGCAAATACGAATGAACCTTTTAATACTGCGATAACTACGATTTCTTCTCCTTCAAAGTCACGTTCGATTTGAAGTGCTAATTCTTTAACTTTTGCTTGTAATTGTTCTTCAGAAATTAAAGTGTCTTTTATTTCAATATTCATTGTAATCCTCCTACAGTGTAAAACTTATGAACATTTCGACTGTAAAGGATAGAATAGAAAAAGTCAAAGGAGATAGTAATTTTTTACAAAGATAATGACAAAATCATCTGATGATATGATATACTAAGTGTATTAAGAAAACGCTTCCATGAAGGGTGAATATGATGAAGAAGAAACAGTACACAAGTGTAACATTTATAAAAGCATTACTTTTAACAATTGTTCTTGGCCTGTTGGCTTACGTAATTGATGTACCTGCGATTCGTATTTCATTAATTGGAATGACTTTAGTGTTAGGAGCAATTTCGCATGGTATGATGTCGCAGCTAAAAGAAGCTGGACTTGATGATATGAGAGATCATATAGATAAAAAGTGAGAAACCTTCATTATATAGAGTGAAGGTTTTTTTGTTTCTTACAAAAATGTAAGGTAGTTGTAAGGCAAATCGATAGTTGCATAAGAGCATTTTGGATAAACTATGGGTGTAAGGTAAAAGGCAAGCATATTTTAGGTAAATTAAGTTTTAGGCACTCTATATGTGAAAAAGGAGTAGGAGGGCATGGAGAAACGTTGGACGACCTTTTCTTTTTTAGCGACTAGTAACACCGTAATGCTAGATGGAAAAATGGATTTTTTGCACTTGTTTGATCGTGAAAATGATCATTCTTCTTCTAAATTTACAATGAAATGGAATAAATGGAGCGAGAGTTGTAAGATTGAAGAAGAGGCCTCTAACGAAGAGCAAAAGATTATTTTAACAAACCCTATTAAAGCGTGGGTTGTTCAACGTCGTAAGTGTAACGTCAAAAATCACTTCAAGAAAACTGAGCCGAGACAATTAGTTATCGCTCCGGCCCGTTCTACTTCCAAATCACGCGAAAGTAACATGTAAATAATTGAGACACACACCCGAAAAAAACATCGTACATATTGCGATGTTTTTTTCTTTTTCTACAATGAAATCTTTAAATGAAATATATTTCATCTGCATCTTATATTTATATCTCTTGCTTATTCTAGTAATACATCCGATGCGAGTAGATGTGAATAAAATATAAGGAGAGAGTGAAAATGAAAAAGAAACTATTACCAATTTGTGCAATGGCACTTTTAACAGTAGGATATTCTTCAGTAGCGAGTGCGGATACTGGAACAGTAACAAAGGAAGAAGAAGCGCAAGTACAACAGGATAAAGCTAAAAAAGAAGAAGCAATTAAGGAACAGCAAAAAA
Organism: Bacillus sp. 007/AIA-02/001; assembly: GCF_004634455.1. NCBI lineage: Bacteria > Bacillati > Bacillota > Bacilli > Caryophanales > Bacillaceae > Bacillus > Bacillus sp. 007/AIA-02/001. The sequence continues at coordinate 14,331 of NZ_SEIY01000020.1, read as the reverse complement.
GTGAAATAGAGAAAAAGCAAGCAGCACAAGTACAAGAAAAAAATGATATGGCTAAAAAAGAGGAAACAATAAAAGCTGAGAAAAAAAGTGAAGAAGAGAAAAAGAGAATAGCGCAAGAACAGTTAAAAAACGATATGGCTAAAAAAGAAGCAGCGATAAAAGCCGAGCAAAAGAATGAAGTAGCTAAAAAAGAAGAAGCAAAGCCAGTTGTACAAGGTGAAAAATTACCAAATACAGCATCAAATAATGTAGCAATGATGGGATTAAGTGCATGTCTTGTAGCGGTAGGTACATTATTTGGTTTGAATCGTCGCAATAAGATTCAAGCGTAAATAAAATATTTTCCTATAAAGAATGGGATAATTTCATATATTAAAAATGGTAGGTTACTCCTACCATTTTTGGCATGGAGGAATGAAGAATGAAGTTACTCAATTATATCGGTATCATATTGATGGCTATAGGGCTATTCATGGGATCCTATTATGCTGTGGAATGGTATAAAGGAAGAAGCTCTGCCGGGCAATTAACGGCAGAAGAAATAAAGAGCCTTAAAAATATACAAGATACTCAACTTTCTCATGAAACACCTGTAACTTCTCAAGTGCCTTCTTCTCAAACAGAACATAAAGAAGGAGAAAAGGTAGCGATGTTAAACATACCGAAAATAAAGAAGAAGTTTTCTATATATTGGGGAGCAGATGATACGACTTTGAAAAAAGGAGTGGGTATGTTCGTTAGTGATTTAACGACAACTCCATCTGGAGGGGGACATACTGTACTGAGTGGACATCGAGATACTGTATTTACAGATTTAGAAGAGTTGAAAGAAAAGGATACCCTTGTTTTAGAGTATGATAATAAAACGTACACATATGAAATTCAAAAGACATGGATTACTCATGCGGATGATCGTACTGTTATTATAAAAAAAGAAGAACCGATATTAACACTGACAACTTGTTACCCATTTGATTATATAGGGGATGCACCAGATAGATATATTATAGAGGCGAAGTTAACTGGCAGTTATTCAAAGTGAAATTATAGTTTCTGAAAGCGAGAGGGGGATATATAAGTTATGTCAAAAAACATTTTAATTGTTGAAGATGAAGACATATTACGTGAAATATTAAAAGATTATTTTTTAAGTGAACAATATGTAGTGTTTGAAGCGAGGGACGGGAAAGAGGCTTTAGTTGTATTTGAAGAAGAAGAGGTTGATTTAGTTATTTTAGATATTATGTTGCCAGAACTCGATGGATGGTCTGTTTGCCGAAGGATTAGGAAGACGTCCGAGGTGCCTATTATTATGCTGACGGCGCGTGTAGATGAAGACGATACGTTACTTGGTTTTGAACTTGGAGCAGATGACTATGTGACGAAGCCGTATAGTCCTCCAATTTTATTAGCAAGAGCGAAACGATTATTAGAAAGTAGAAAAGCATCGAAGAAACCTTTAGAGAACGAAGATGATACGTTATCGATTCATGGCATCCATGTCCATTTTCCGTCGCGTACTGTTACTGTTGATGAGGCAGATGTTAGTTTAACGCATACGGAGTTTGAAATATTGGTGTATTTCATGAAAAATCAAGGAATCGTTTTAACGCGAGAGCAACTCATTTCAAGAATTTGGGGATATGAATTTGCTGGCGATGATCGAACGGTGAATAGCCATATTCGTAATTTAAGAAATAAATTAGGAGAGAAAGCAAAGTATATTACAACTGTAGTACGAACTGGTTATAAATTTGAGGGGAATGTATGAAGAAAGGAATTGTACTAAAATTATTTACTCTTACAACAGCATTATGTATGTTGATTTTAGCGACGATATTTATTGGACAAACGATATTTTTTAAACAATATTATGCGAATCGAAAAGTGGAAGATATTAAAGTGAATTTAAATTCTTTTGAGAAGAATTATTTAAATTATGCAGGAAATGCAGAAGAAATTCAGAAACTAGAGCAAGACTTTTTAAGAGAAAATAATACGTGGATTACGACATTAGATGAGAACGGGAATTTAAAACATGCAGATGATTTTTATTTTGAAGTAACGATAGATCGTAGGCAACAAAAGAGCTTTGGACAACAAATATTTAAAATTCCCTTAGGTAATCTCGTCAATATAGAGGAAATTGATAATAAATTATCAGAGCAGTTTTTAGGGCAAGAAATTTATTTTTCTGGAGTGAGAAAAGAAGATAGTTTTATTCCATTCTCTTTTTCTTTATCTAAGCAGAATTTAAGTGGATCTAATAAACCGTTAGAAAAAGCATTTAATGAGAAAATGAGCAAATTAAATGAGGAGAAAAAGAGAGCAGTTGAGGAACAACTTGTTAAGGAAAAGAAACCAGCTGTTCAGGAGCAAGCTGCTCAGGAATTAGGCGTTTACATAGGAGGACGTGTTACAAAAGTACAGTTACCAGATGTAAAAGGTCCTGTGAATCCAATTTATAAAAATGGCATCTTCTTAGATAGCATAAAAGAATTTCAAACTAATTTATTATTAAAAGAGAGCAAGCCCATACAATATACAACACAAACAATGGACTATGAAAAAAATGATATTAAATATAAATTATTAATCAAGCCAATAGAAAAAGACGGATCAGTAACATATATTTATGCGATGGCTTCTTTACAGCCCGTAGATGAAGCTGTACAAATGGTGCAAGATTACTATATCTATATCATTGCATTTGTAGTTGTTCTTATTTTTTTAGCTTCGTTCTATTACTCAAAACAAATTGCCAAACCGTTATTAAAAATAAATGATACGACGAAGAAAATAGCACAATTAGATTTTACAGAAAAAATACCGATTACTTCAAAAGATGAAATTGGAGATTTATCGAAAAATATTAATGTGCTATCAAATAAACTCCATTCCCATATTGGACAGTTAGAAGAAGATATTGAAAAGGAAAGAAAGTTAGAAAGGACGCGAAAAGAATTCATTTCTGGTGTTTCACATGAATTAAAAACACCGCTAAGTATTATGAAAAGTTGTATTTCCATTTTAAAAGACGGGGTAGCTGAGCATAAAAAAGAGTATTATTTTCAAGCGATGGAGAGAGAAGTAGACAAAATGGATACTTTAATTTTGGATATGCTTGAGTTAGCTAAATTTGAATCTGGTACATATAAAATGAAAAAGGATTCGTTTTATATTGATACAGTAATTGAAGATATATGTGAACATCTATCTGTGGAAATAGAGAAAAAAGAACTTCATGTTCATAAAAATATATGTTCATTTGAAGTGATTGCAAATCAAGGCCGGATTGAACAAGTCATCGTGAATTTCATTACGAATGCCATACGTTATACACCAAATAAAGAAGATATTATTATTTCTACAATAGATGAGAAGGATCGTATAAAAGTGTGCATTGAAAATAAAGGTACTCACATTGAAGAAGAACAATTAGATAAAATTTGGGATCGTTTTTATCGAGTGGATACAGCTCGTCAGCGTTCACAAGGTGGGACGGGACTTGGGCTTGCTATTTCTAAAAATATTTTAGAATTACACGATGCTGAATATGGAGTGAAAAATACAGAAGACGGTGTATTATTTTACTTTTACTTACCGAAAAAAGCGTAGATAATGCATGCTACGCTTTTTTTAATTTATTTTCATATTATCTTTACCTAATCTTTATTTTTAAGCGATATAATCTGGTTAGAAAATGAGGTTATGTAAGGAGTCGATGAACCGTGCATAGCAATTGGCTAAGTATAATGGTATTTATTTTCTTTTGCGCATTTATTGTATTTTTAATTAATATTACGATATGAAAAAAGAGCGCTCATTAAGCGCCCTTTTTTTGTGTATTCATTTGATAAGCACTGATGCTTTTGAATAAGCGTGGGGAAGTGAGGAATAAAAATATAAGTAAAACTGTACATAAAATAAAAGAACCAAGCATTGTACTTCCATTTACGATTAATGAATATAACACAGCTGATTGACCTTTCGGCGCATATTGTCCCCAGAAAATAATACCGGCAATAAAGTGACAGAAATAGCGAGCAAAGCTACCGACAAATGTAGCAAGGATAATGTAAACAAGGATTTTCTTACCATGGTTTTGTTTTGCTGAAGGTTTTTCATTGCGACTACCTAAACTTGAATGTTCTTCACTATTTTCATTAGACGTTAAAAGTGCTTTTTGAATTGGACGATAGAATAAGCCAGCAAATCCGATAAAAGCAAAGGCAATGAAGTACTCAATGAATGCTTGAACAGGTGTTAAAATATAAGCATCCCCCACGACTATTTGTAATAGTCCCCAAACTAAACCACCTAAGAAAGCTGATTTAAAGCCCCAGCGGTAAGCAATAATAAAAATAGGAATCATAGCGAATGAGATAGAACCGCCTGTTGGAAGTTTAAGTGATAATGGTAAAATATCGATAATCATGGCGAAGGCTGCAAGAATAGCAGATTCGATCATCGCTTGTAAATTAGTGTTACGCATGTTGTCTCCCCCTAAATCCAAGTTGTACAAAAAAGAATAGATATCATAGGAGGATACGAAATACGTAAATAAAAATGAGGTATGTATTTCGGACGTTTGCACAATCCCTGCGTTAGCATTAACTAACAGGTTCGAAGGGTCGGAACGAAGTGTTCCCTCTCAGCGGCATGGCTCCCCCAGTGATAACGAGATTCTTTATTTGCTATTGTTTATTGTAAGCGAAATGGATGAGAATGGCAAACGAATACAGTATGACAATAATTGAAATAGAATTGTAGCGAAATGTTAATAAATATGAAGCAAAAGGGTATAGTACAAGAGAAATTGGGTGTGGTATAATTTTTTTGAAAATAATTATCATTCTCTTCTGAGGGGGAAGGTTATGAGTTTAGTAGATATTAAAATTGGAGAGAAAGTGTTAGTAAAAAGTATTCAGTCTTTAGATCAGCTATTAAAGCGTAGACTAGCTGCTTTCGGTCTTGCTGAAGGAAGCGAACTTCGCCTGAAACAGAAAGCGATGTTCAAAGGTCCTTGTACATTGGAGTGTCGTGGACAGTTAATTAGTATTCGTCATTGTGACGCGAAAATGATAAAGGTGGAATTAGCGTGAATAAGGTAGCTTTGCTAGGGAATCCGAATACAGGGAAGACATCATTATTTAATGCACTTACTGGTTCTTATGAGTATGTAGGAAACTGGAGCGGTGTAACAGTAGAAAAGAAGGTTGGTAAATTAAAAGATAGACAAGGAACATTAATTGATTTACCAGGTGTTTATGATTTAAATCCAGTTTCACGTGATGAAGGTGTTGTAACAAACTTTCTATTAACAGAAGAATTTAATCATATGTTAAATATCGTAGATTCCTCGCAGTTTGAAAGAAATATGCATTTAACGTTGCAATTACTTGAATTTGGTAAGCCAGTCTCAATTGGTTTAAACATGGTTGATGTGGCGAAGCAAAGAGGAATTGTCATTAATGTAAAACGATTATCAGAACTATTAGGTGTAACAGTCGTTCCTGTTGTTGCAAGAAGTGGAAAAGGCTGTGAAGAACTGCTTACGACTCTTAAAGAAAATGACAAAAAAGAGAAAAAGCCATTCCTTATTTCATATGGTGTACAAATGGATGAAGGAATTGGAGAAGTAATTGCTCTTTTAGAGACAGCGAATTACGAGCATCCGAGATGGTTAGCACTTCAATTTTTAAGCAATAACGAAGTAGTAGAAAAAGAAATGAAAGCATTACCAATTTATAAGGAACTCATAGCCATTCGATCTCGCTTAGAAGGAAAACTTGATTGTACGTTAGAAGAGCACATTTACAAAACTCGTGAAGCGTATATTGAAAAGTTAAAAACAAATGTTATGAAGCATGAGAAAGAAGGAAAAATTCCTTTTTCAGAAAAAATTGATAGATTAATTACACATAAAATTTTAGGACTTCCAATCTTTTTAGCAGTTATGTTTTTTATTTTTCAGGTTACGTTTACGTGGATTGGTACACCTTTATCTGATATGTTAGATGAGTTTTTTGGTGGCCAGCTTACGGATTGGGTGACGGCTGGACTTACAAGTATTGGAGCTTCTCATTTTATTCAAGCACTCGTTACAGAAGGTATTATTGCCGGTGTTGGTGCTGTATTAGTATTCGTACCACAAATCTTTGCACTATTCTTTTTCATTTCATTATTAGAAGACTCAGGGTATATGGCGCGAATTGCAGTTGTTATGGATAGAATTATGGAGTTTTTCGGCTTAAACGGAAAAGCTTTTATTCCGATGATTATCGGTTTTGGATGTAACGTTCCAGGTATTATGGCTGCGAGAACGATTGAACAGGAGAAAGAACGTTTACTTACCATTTTAGTAACACCATTTATGTCTTGTTCAGCACGATTACCTGTATATGCATTATTTGCGGGCGTATTCTTCCCGCATAGTCAGGCGACTGTTGTATTTTCTTTATATGTTGCAGGGATTGTTCTTGCGTTATTAGTTACAAAAATTATGTCTCTTACGATTTTGAAAGCGGAAAAGTCTATTTTCGTAATTGAATTACCGCCTTACCGTGTGCCACAAGCGAAAACATTATGGCTGAGCACGTGGGAGAAAGGAAAAGGATTTGTTCGTAAAGCTGGTACATTCATCTTTGGTGGTTCGGTTGTCATTTGGTTATTAAACTATGCAGGTCCATCAGGATTTGGTGTTGATATGGGAGACAGTTACTTAGCGATGATTGGTGGATTTATCGCACCGCTATTTGCACCGCTCGGCTTTGGAACGTGGCAAGCTGCAGCATCCCTTTTAACAGGATTTTTAGCGAAGGAAGTTGTCGTTTCAACAATGGCAATTATTTATGCAGTTAAAGAAGATGTGCTTGGAAACGTAATGGGAGCACATTATACAGCATTATCAGCTTATGCATTTATGTTCTTTATTTTATTATACGTTCCATGTTTAGCGACGGTGGCTGTTATTAAACGTGAAACAGGATCAGCGAAATGGACGATTTTCTCAGTCGTTTACCCGCTTGTTGTTGCTTATGTATTAACGCTTATTATATACCAAGTTGGATCTTTACTAGGATTCTAAAAGGAGATGTATAATGATGGTCAATATTATAATTGGAGCTATCATTTTTGGTTATGCAGCATACACGTTAGTTAATTTTGTAAAGAGAAGTAAAAAAGGAAAATGCGCAGCATGTTCTTTAAATAAGTCATGTCAGTCGAAAACTTGTAGTCCAGATATGGAACAAGTTGCTCATAATAAATAGAAAAAAGCTTTGCGAATGTCGCAAAGCTTTTTTGTTTTACTTTTTAATTTTTACAAGTTGAGAAGCTTCGACGCCGTTGTAACCAGGGAATTCTTTACTTGGGTCTTTATCAAATTTTAATACACCTACAGATTTTTCATCACCTTTTACATTGTTGTAAGTTGCGTCATCGACAATCGCATACATATCTGTATATGCACGGCCACTTCCGATAATTGTGTTGCCTTCATATTTTAATTTCGCTCCATCAAGTGTAGCATTTTCTACTTTTTCTTTTGCAAATAATACACCTTGTTCTGTTGTTACAGCTGGTAATTTATCAAGTGGTTTCGTGTTGTCTTTTTCATCAACTTTGCTAAGTAACTCTTTTTTCACTAGTTCCTCACCAGTTTTCTTATCCATTACAAGAACTTTTTTACCATCTAATGTTGTCATTTTCATTTTATAGAAGTCTTTTTCTTTCACTTCTTTTTTGTTTTTATCTGTAATTTGCTGAACTTGTTCTTCTGAGCCGTACAGTACAAAACCGTTCGCTTTCTCTCCTAATAAAGAACAACCTGATAATGCTCCAAGTGAAATTGCTGCTGCTAATCCGATTCCTACTAATTTTTTCATGATGATTTCTCCTTTTATATGTTTTATATTAAATACAATTTTTGTATTATTGCTTACAAGTGAAGAAGCTTGTTTGTTGCTTCTGGTATTAGTGTATAAGAAATATCAGAATGCAACTATCGAGTTAGCTTACAGTAACATTACACTTATGTAATTTAGTGAAATTGCACAAAAGTAAGTTAATTTCAAAGAGGGATAATGAGAATATATTAGAAATACAATATTGTATATAGAATGTCATATTATAATGGATGTATTTTGGAAATAACATGTAAGGACATATTAGTTTTGTTATAATAAACACATAGGCTGTAAAAATGAATATTCTTTACTGTAAAGGGAGATTTTTCAGTTTTCCAAGTAGTGAATTTGAAATATGAGGTATATCATAGGAGGAATTTAGATGTCTGTATTCAAACGATTAAGAGATTTAACAATGTCGAATGTATATTCATTAATTGAAAAAGCGGAAGATCCAGTTAAGATGACTGATCAATATTTACGCGATATGCAAGCGGATGTACAAGAAGCTGAGAAAAGTGTAGCAGCTCAAATCGCGCTTGAGAAGAAATTCAAAATATTATTTGAAGAGCAAGAAGCACTTGTGAAAAAACGTGAAGAGCAGGCTCATATGGCTGTTCAAGCTAATAACTTAGATCTTGCGCGCCGTGCACTAGAAGAAAAACAAAATGCGGAGCAAAAGATGAATGAGTATAAAGCAAGCTATGAGCAAAATAAAGCTGCTGCTGATAACCTGCGCCTAAAGCTAGAAGAAATGCGTAAGCAATTAAATGAGCTGAAAAATAAACGTGAGACACTTGTAGCGCGTGTAAATGCGGCGAAAGCACAAAAGAATATTAATCAGGCGATGTCTGGATTTGATTCAAACTCAGCAAAAGCTGGTTTAAGCCGTATGGAAGAGAAAGCTCTTCAATTAGAGGCTGAAGCAGAAGCAAGCGGTGAAGTTTATAAGAAAGAAAAATCATTAGATGATGAATTCGCAAGCTTAAACAAAAATTCTGCTGTTGACGATGAATTAGCTCGTATTATGAAGCAGTATGAGAAATAATATAGAATAAAGACAAATGAACCGACATGTCTAAATATATTCATGTCGGTTTTCTATTATATTTAGAGGAGGTTTTGCAATGACATGGATGAATGTAGTTGCCATGCTTGTATGGACTGGAGCGAGTGCAGTACTTTTATTTGCAATTATGTGGGTTGATTCAATTTTTACAAAATACAATGATTTAAAAGAAATTAAAAATGGAAATACAGCTGTAACAACTCGTTTTATTATGAAATTATTTGCACAAGGGTACATTTTATCCCAATCAATTACGAAAGCAAATGACTTATGGCAGGCACTTCTTGCTTCAGCAGTTTCTTTCGTTATTTTATTAGTGGTAGAAATGTTTATCGAATTTGTATTAAAGAAAATGTCTGGTCTTGATTTAGAAGAAGGTACGAAAGAAGGTAGCGTTGCACATGCGATGTTAGCCGGATCATTACATATTGTTGGTGCACTAATTTTAGGTGCTTGTTTATAAAGAGAAAAGGAGGGGTAGATCATGAGTTTATTTAAACGAATTAAAAATATAATGAAAAGCCCAGAGCCACCGAAGCCGGAAAAGAGTCTTTTAACGTTAGCTCCTGGCGATATGATTGAAGTGTCATTAGTTATGTATGAATTAATTGGGAAAACGAGTATGCATTCGCGTAAGGAAATTGTTTTGACATTGCAAGATGGAAAAGACATTCGTTATTTAAAAATTGAAGATCGTGAAAATACGTATTACAAATTATATACACCAATTGATGGTCGCTTAGATTCAATTGATGAAATTCCGACGACAATTGAAATGGATGATACCGAGTACCATATGGAAGAACAATATAACGGACGTGTTGTTGTTATGGGAAAAACTCCATTCTCAGCTTCAGAAGAACAGCACGTATGGGAATTCCAATCAGACAATCGAAAATTATTGCGTATTGAATGGCAAAATGGTCGCACAATGATGTATGAGGGAGAAGCAATCATTCCTGCTGATGTACAAATTATAAGAGCAACGTAAGGGGGCGTAATCATGTCAAACCGATTGTTTACCATGATTAAATCGTTTGTAATCCCTATACTTGCTATCGTTATATTACTTGTTGTTGCTGGTTATGCCTTATCAGGTTGTCAAGGCGGGCAGACAAAGTCGATTCAAGACCGTTATCCACTTGAATCTGTTGCCAAGGAAGGTAAACAAGAATCTTACGTGTATAGGGCCGCCAATCGGTCAGTTCCTGAAGTAGCGAAGGAACTCATTAACGAAAGAGAACCGAAGCAAGCATCTAAAGAAGACGAAAATCAAATGTTCCTCGTTTATTCTGATAAGATTTATAACCTGCAAAAGGATAAAGAGAAACCATCTGATACGTTAATTGAAATAAGTAATAAAGAATTTGTCCGTCAAAATTACCAACCGTCCTTCTTGCAAGGATATATTATGGGTAGCATATTAAACGATATATTCGGTTCAAAAAGATCATCATCCGGTGATTACCGAGGATATAATGACAGACAAAATCATCAACCAGTTATTCCAGAAAGACCACCTACGAAAGAAGAAAAGAAAACCCCACCTCCAATTACGAAGGAAGGGAAAGGATCTATCATTAAGCGAGGCGATAATGTAGATTCGAAACCATCAGTAGGTGATAAGGGAAGTATTACTGAAAAAGGAAGTAATACGACGCCCCCACCTTCTACTGGAAGCAAGGGGAAAATTACGAAAACACCAGGCGGTTCAAGCGGATCAGATGTGAAGCCAAAATCATCTATTAAAACGCCGCCAAGGAATACATCTCCTCCGAAAACGAGGGTCGGTGGTTCAGGAAAGATTACGAAGAGAAGATAGTGTAGAGACCGAAAAGTGTAAATTGCTTTTTGGTCTTTTTTTGTTATGGGAATTAATCCCTTTCAGTTGGTACGATTTAGGCATAAGGGGGGAAGTAAAAATATATCAGCGATTATTGGAATATATCGACCACAACTCAAAATATATCAGCGATTATTGGAATATATCGACCACAACTCAAAATATATCAGCGATTATTGAAATATATCGACTTACCGACAAAAACTGACAACGATAGCAACTTAATAATAAAAAGAGGGTGTGCTAAAATTTTGGCACACCCTCTTTTATATAACGATTAATGAATATCACGTTTCTTGAAATTACCGCCTTTTACTTCTGCTACGTCATAAACTGTAATAAAGGCGTGTGGATCGATTTCATTAATAAGTTCTTTCATTTTACTTTCTTCTAAACGGTTAATTACACATGAAATTTCTTTGAATTTCTCTCTTGAATAACCACCGTATACTTCGTTATATGTTGCACTTCGGCCTAAACGATCGCGAATTGTTTCTACCATTAATTCAGGCTCTTTTGTAATAATTTTAAATGCTTTTGAACCACTTAAACCAACTTCAACGATATGAATCACTTTCGAAGCGATAAAGTAAGCAATTGCCGAAAGGATAGCTCCTTGAAGACCGAATACCGTTGATACGAAAATAAATACGAACATGTTTAAGAATAAAATAAGGTCACTCGTTCCAAATGGTAACTTACGAGAAAGCAATACAGCAAGCATATCGATTCCATCTAATGCCCCACCGTTACGTAATGCTAGTCCCATACCAAAACCGATGATAATACCACCAACAACTGTAACTAATAATGTATCGCCTTCAATAATAGCTGGTATTCCGTGCATGACAACGGTACCTACTGCTAATGAAGCAATTCCGATAATAGAATAAATCGCAAAGCTTTTACCGATTTGCTTATACCCTAACCAAACGAAAGGAATGTTAATAACTGCGATTAGAGCTCCTAATGGCAATCCAAATAATCTTGAACTAACGATACTTAAACCAGTCACACCACCGTCTGATACGTTATTTGGAATTAATACTGCTTCTAATCCGTACGCTGTGATAAATGCCCCAATAATAATCATCAAAGCTTTTGAAGCAATTTTTAGCTTATTGGGCTTGTTTTTGATAATTTTCTCCATATAATTTCCTCGTTTCAAACTAGTTTCTTATTTGTTACGTAATTCACACCTAAATTTTATTTTAACATTTAATTTGAAAAAATTCTCCTTTAATGGATGTATGCAGGGAATATTATCACCATATTATCTTTAAAATATTTTTGAAATCAGTATAAGAAATCCCATCCTTTCAAAGGATGGGATGCTATTAAGAAAATATAAAACTAAGTACTGATACGAATAAAGCGAAACCTAAAATAGTTCCACATATTTTCATATGGCGCTTACGTCCCATTACGACAATCGCAACATATTCGCGAATCATTGCGTTAGGCCAGTAATAAAATGCAGTTTTTGACCCGATTCCTTGGCTATTAAGACCAGCTTGTCTAGCGTATATGCCAGCGCGGAAAAGGTGGAAATTATTTGTGGTAAAAATACTTTTATATTTACCTTCAGGTTTTAAAGAATCCATAATTTCTTTAGAGAACAACATATTTTGATATGTGTTTACAGAGCGATTTTCTTGCACCGTATGTTCAAGAGGAATTCCTTTTTCAACAGCATAATTTTGCATTGCTTCTGCCTCTGGAAGACCTTCATCTGGACCTTGACCACCAGAGAAAATAATTGTTGGTGGTGTATTTACAGCTGCTTGTTTCCAATAGAAGTCGATAGCTTTATTAATGCGGCTTGCAAGTAATGGTGGTACTTTATCATTAATTAAGCCGCTACCAAGAACGATAATGAAATCTTGATTACGTCTTGGTCTGTTGAATTGGTATAAAAAATATGCGCTTAAGAAGTTAGATAAGTGTATAAAGAAATAGAAGCTTATAAGAGAAATAGCTGCAAAAATAGGCTCTAAATGCGATGAGACCAAACTTGCTGGGTTTATAATAGGGAGTAACATAAAGAATAACATCCCTAAAGCAGCAAGGAGTGTTAAACAGTTAGTGAACCGTCTTCCTTCTCGCTTCATTAAAATTCTAGCATTAAGAAATAGCCCAAACATTAAAGCAACAATACCGAAAGGAAGCATAATAAGAAGTGCTAAAATAGGTAAAATTATAATATAGCGTAGGACATCACTACTTGAATTTACAGATATAATCACACAAAAAAGAAGGAAAAAACAGACAAAGGAATTAAATAAAAAGCCGTTTATTATTTTTCGCGGATCTTTTAAATATGAGATAAGAAAAATAATAAATAATATAAGAGGAATAATTCCGAAATACATCATAAATATAGTACACCTCAATTTGTATAAGAATTTGACATACCTTTTATATTACATGATTTTATAAGTGAAAATGAAAGAAAAAGGATTTTGAATTTTCTCAATAAAATATATGGATACATATGTTACAATATATTCAAAGCGATATATTAAAAGTAAAATGGTTGAAAAGGCACTCAATAGAGTGCTTTTTCTTTTTGTATGCAATTGTGCATATTATATTTTTTTTCAAATGAAGAGGATTACAATATAATTTGTAGACAGACTTTATAAAGCAGAATTTAATACAAACATTTCCCTCTACTTTTTGTATCTAACAATCGTATAACAATAAATAATTCTGTTTTATAGTGTCTGTTTTTGAAAGGTGTCTTTTTTGAAGGCACCTTTTTTTATTAGTATAGATAGTTTTCACTGTTAGCATAGTGTAAACTATCTATACTAAACATTAGCAATCTTCCGTATAAATATTATCAATTTACTATATATTCCAGTGGTGTTAACCTACATATGAAAGGCTTTCTTTTTCAAAATATTACCCCTAATAAAATTTTGAAGAAGTCAACTGTCTCCAAACTTGTCTTTATGCTTAAAGAAAAAGCACTCAAATTGAGTGCTTTTTCTTATTGAAACATGCTATTTTTCTAGGCGATTTTCATAAAATAAAAGTAAAGAAATGAAAGTGGGTGACAAAATGCCGGCAGTTGTGGAAGGTGTTATTATTGAAAACTGCAATGGAACAATTAATGTAGGGGATAAATATAACGTACAGCCGATTGAAAAGACGAAAGCTTATAATGGATCGGGATCATCAAATACAGGAATGAAAGTACAAACGTTTAGCGGGATTAGTACGGCGGATGTAAGGGATAATGATGCGTATGATCAAGTTATTCAATCAACGTTATAATTTTAAAATGCAAAATTGCATAAAGTAACATGTTTGTTATATGTTACACTCTAGCTGTGAGCTGTTAATGATTCTTCTGTATTATAGTTGTTAGATTAGAAATATAACATCTTATCGAAAATCATACGTACAAAAAAAGACACTTCAAACTGAAGTGCACCCCAATTGTTAGACACATAATTAACAATTGGAGGTGCATTTTTTATGGCTAAATTTTCTTCAAAAGA